>JACCRL010000043.1 GCA_013813605.1 Gemmatimonadaceae bacterium | reverse complement strand
CGTCACTGGGGGAAAACCACCCCCCAATCCATTCTTATGGGGTACGAGATCGCCGTCACGCCGATCCAGCTCGTCACCGCGTACTCAGCCATCGCCAACGGTGGCAATCTGATCGAGCCGCACATAGTGAAGGAAGTCCGCTCCCCTGGCGGTGAGTTACTCTACCGCGCAGAACCGCGCGTGATTCGTCGGGTGATGCCGGCTGAAGTCGCGCGCAGAGTTCAGCAGATGCTACTCGGCGTTGTCCAGGGTGGAACGGCGACGAAGGCAGACCTCGAAATGTTCGACGTGGGGGGGAAGAGCGGAACAGCTCGCCGCACCGTCGGTGGATCGTATCGTGCCGGCAACTACACCGCCTCGTTCGTGGGACTCTTTCCGGGTAACGATCCGCAATACGTGGTTCTCGTAAAGCTCGACAGTCCGACGGGCGCGCGTTTCCACGGCGGCGACATCGCGGCGCCGGTGACGAGCGTGGTGCTGCGCGCGGCGCTCGCCGCCCGCGACGCTGCGCTCAACAGGAATGAGCTGGCGAGGGTGGAGCGGCGCGATCCTCCTCCGGATGCGTCTCTCAACGGTCCCGGGGCCCTCGGAGCAGCGCGAGTCGGACAGCAGCGTGCGGCCGTCGCCGCCCGCCGCGAGCCCGACGAGGGAACTCTGTCATACGTGATCGAGCTTCCCGCCGCCGATCCTGCGGCCCCGGTCGTGCTTGCACCGCGGTCCGTTCCCGATGTCGGCGCCCTCGGATTGCGGGATGCGATTCGCACCCTGCACTCGGCCGGCTTTCGCGTGCGCGTCGTGAATTCCGCCGCGGCGGGGACATTTCCGGTGGCGGGGACGATTATCGGTCAGGGAACTCTGGTACAGCTGGGCAGGCCGGGATCGTGATCATCCCGGTTGGTCGAGTGCGAGACGCGCTCGAGAAGGAGGGACTGCTCGTCGAAGCCCGCGGGGCCATCCCGGAATCCGCTTCGGGTATCTCGGATGACAGCCGCGTTATGGAGGCCGGCGGAATCTTCGTCGCCGTCCGCGGTTCCGAGCGGGATGGGCACGACTACCTCGATGCGGCGCGCGGCCGCGGCGCGGGGCTGGCCGTTGTCGAAGATGCGGCACGGACTCCGCTTCCAGCACTGGTCGTGCGCGAAGGACGGCGCGCTGCCGCCGTTGCCGCCGGCGCCGCCTACAACCATCCGGCGCGAAATCTGACCATGCTCGCCGTGACCGGCACCAATGGCAAGACGACGACGACCTCCATCATGCGGCATCTGCTTTCGGGGAAAGGAAGGCCGGCGGCATCGATCGGAACGTTGGGGGTTCTCATCGGCAGCGCGGGGGAAGTGCTGCCTGGAGGAGGCGGGCTCACCACGCCCGGACCCGTCGAGCTTCAGCGGGTGCTGCGTGATCTGTGCGACCGCGGCGTGCAGCACGTGGCGATGGAAGTATCGTCGCACAGTCTCGATCAGCGTCGCATCGATGGCCTCGTGTTCGATGTCGCGGTGTTCACCAATTTGACAAGAGATCACCTGGACTATCACGGGACGATGGACGCCTACCTTGCCGCCAAGGCGAGGCTCGTGGACTACGTAAGCGAAGGTGGTACAGTCGTCGTCAATCGCGATGCGCCGGAGTGGCGCGGACTGCGGCAGCAGGGTACTACAGTCACATTCGCGATCGCGGGCGAGGCGGATGTGCGCGCGGAGTCGATTCGCTACACGACGCGCGGAAGCGAGTGGCGCCTCGTGACGCGCGACGCAGCGGCCGCCGTCCAGCTTCCCCTTCTTGGAGACGTCAACGTCCAGAACGCGCTCGCAGCGGCCGCAGCGGCGATCGCGCTCGGGGATGCGCCCGGCCAGGTTGCCGCAAGCCTGGCGGGAGTACCGCAGACGCCCGGCCGGCTGGAAATAATCTCGAGGAGCCCCGCCGTCCTTCGCGACTACGCTCACACGCCGGATGCGCTCGAGCGATCTCTCCGCACCGCGCGCGCCTTTACAACGGGCCGCCTGATCGTCGTGTTCGGGTGCGGCGGAGATCGTGACAGGGGGAAACGGCCGATAATGGGCCGAATCGCCGAGCAGGGCGCGGATCTCGCTATCGTGACGAGCGACAATCCCCGCACCGAGGATCCGGACGCGATAATGCGCGAGATCGAAGCGGGCATGAAGGACGGAAAGCATGAGCGCGTAACCGACCGCCTGGTGGCGATCGAGCGGGCGCTCGCGCTCGCCGGCGACGGAGATCTCGTCGTGCTCGCTGGAAAGGGTCACGAGACATACCAGATACGCGGCACCACTTCCCATCCATTCGACGAAAAGGAAATCGTGAGAGAGCTGACGGCGGGACGCAGTTGAGCGGCGACTTCTGGACACTCGACCGCGTCGCCGCCGCGCTCGCGCCCTTTTCGACGGGTCGCCTCCCGCGCGGCACCGCTCCGATCGCGTCGATCACCACAGACACACGCAAGATTGGAAAGGGGGATCTCTTCGTCGCGCTCGTCGGTGAGCGATTTGATGGCCACGACTACCTTGCCGATGCAGTGCGCGACGGCGCCGCGGCGCTGGTCGTCTCGCGGGCGCCGCGCCTCGCCGAGCTATCCGTGCCGGTCTTTGAAGTAAGCGATACGCTGATCGCGCTTGGCGCGCTGGGCAAGCATTGGCGCCGGGCGTGGGGCAAGACGGTGATCGGCGTCGCCGGAAGTAACGGCAAGACGAGCACGAATGACCTGCTTCGCGCTGCGCTCAGCGGGTCCTTTGTCGTTCATGCCACCACCGGCAACCTGAACAATCGCGTCGGCGTGCCGTTGACGCTGCTTTCGCTTCCGCATTCGGCGGAAATTGCCGTCGTTGAACTCGGAACGAGCCTGCCGGGTGAAGTTGCAATTCTGCGCGAGCTCTCCGAGCCCGATATCGCGCTGGTGACGTCAATCGCCGAGGAGCATCTCGAAGGGCTCGGAGATCTGGCGGGCGTGCTGCGCGAGGAAGCGGCGGTCTACGATGGCGTTCCAATCGGGATTGCGCCCGCGGCGCAGCCGGAAGTCGCGCTGGCGGGGAAGGGAAAGACAAAGCGCATGGTGGTTGCCGGCCTCGATGGCGAGGCCGACCTCAAGCCCTCGCGCTGGTCGATCGGCGTTGACGGGCTCGGCACGATCGAGATTGACGGTGTAACCGTCAGCCCACCGCTCCGCGGATTGCACAACATGCGCAACGCGATGCTCGCGCTCGCGGTGGCGCGTGAGTGCGGCGTATCGATGGCCGATGCGGCACGCGGAATCGCTGCGATGCCGCAGCCGAAGATGCGCGTGGCGTGGGAGCAGCTGGGCGAGGTCACCCTGATCAACGATGCGTACAACTCCAATCCGGGGTCGGCGCGGGCGGCAATTGACCTGATCGAAGGCGCGGGTAAGGGCCGCCAGCGTGTGATCGTGCTGGGGACCATGCGTGAGCTCGGTCCGACTTCAGCGCAGTGCCACACCGACATTGCCCGGCTGGCGCTCGCCTCCGGCGCCGACATCGTCGCGGGAATTGGCGACTTTGCCCCCGCCCTGAAAGAGGCGGGCGCCGCCGGAGAACGCGTGGTCACCGCGCCGGACGTCGATGAGCTGTGGCCACAACTGCAGACCAGGCTTCAGAGGAACGCTATTATTCTGCTCAAGGCTTCTCGCGGCGTTCAGCTTGAGCGGCTCGTGCCACATCTCACAACCTGGGCAACTGCATAGTGCTGAACTACCTGCTCCTGCCGTTCGTTGGACTGGATCATTTCGGCTGGCTACGCCTGTTCGGATTCATAACCTTCCGCGCCGCCGGCGCCGCCGTGACCGCACTGCTGCTCACGTTCATCGTTGGCCCGATAATCATCAAGCGGCTAAAGAGAATGCGGCTGCACCAGGTAATTCGTGAAGGAACTCCCGACGCCCACCAGCAGAAGGGCCGCACGCCGACAATGGGTGGCCTCATCCTCCTCGGCGCGACGCTTATCAGCACCATCCTCTGGGCGCGGCTCGACAACCGGTACGTGCTGCTGGCGATGGGATCGATGGTGTGGATGGGAGCAATCGGGTTCTGGGACGACTATCTCAAGCTCAAGCAGAAAATGGCAGGAAGGAAGAACACCGGACTGGTGGAGGGCTACAAGCTCGTCGGACAGGTCTCGCTCGGGCTCGCACTCGGATTCTACCTCTGGAAGTATCCTCTGTCGACGCTCCCGGGCGCGTCGACGACGCTCCCGTTTTACAAGTACACGCTGATCGTTCCGCTCACCGCTGGACTCGGCTGGCTCTACGTTCTCTTCGTAACCTTCGTGATGACGGGCGCGAGCAATGCCGTGAACGTAACCGACGGACTGGACGGCCTCGCCGCGGGTCTGGTGGCAATCTCAGCCGCGACTTTTGCCTTCTACGCATACGTGTTCGGCAGAGTCGATGCGAGTAACTACCTCAACGTCTACTTCCTGCGCGGCTCGGGCGAGCTGACGGTGTTCTGCGCTGCCGTCATGGGCGCGTGTATCGGCTTCCTCTGGTACAACACGCATCCGGCGGAAGTTTTCATGGGCGATACCGGATCGCTCGCGCTCGGCGGTGCCCTCGCGTCGATCGCGATCCTGCTCAAATCGGAATTCCTGCTGCTCATCGTCGGCGGCGTGTTCGTGAGCGAGATGATGTCGGTGATCCTGCAGCGTTTCGTTTACAAGTACAGGAAGAAGCGTCACGGCGTCGAGTATGCCAACGAACACCGGGTGTTCAAGCGGGCGCCGCTGCACCACCACTTTGAGGTGAAGGGCTGGGACGAGTCGCAGGTCGTGGTGCGGTTCTGGATCATCGGAGTGCTCTTCGCCTTCTTCGCACTGAGCACGCTCAAGCTGCGATGACCTGGCCCGCGTCAGGCGACGGCGAGATCGCCGTCGTCGGGCTGGCAAGGAGCGGCCGCGCTGCGAGCGAGCTGCTGCGAGGGCACGGGTTCAGTGTCTA
>JACCRL010000032.1 GCA_013813605.1 Gemmatimonadaceae bacterium | reverse complement strand
GCCTTCAACGATGCGTCCGATTATGCCATCGAAGCGCTCGCTCTGCCCGTGACGAATGTCGTTGCCGGTGTGCGGACCAGCGATTTCTACGCATCAGGCTCGCTGATGCGAGTCGAGCTCGACCCTGAAAGCTCGCTTACCCGTGGAATGACAGCACCGGAATCCGTGGTGTGGTTCGAGTCGTCACCGGTGTTCAGCATCACGGATTCTTCTCGAGTGAGCATTGCGGCGCGCTATCCGGCGGCAGGCACCAATCCGCTGGTCTCCGGCTGGCTGCTCGGTGAAGCGAGACTGGCGGGAAAACCAGCGCTCCTCGATGTGCGGCGTGGCAAGGGGCGTGTCGTGCTGTTCGGATTCCGCCCGCAGTACCGCGGCCAATCGATGTCCACCTTCCCGCTCATCTGGAACGCGCTGCGGTGACGCGAAGCTACGCTAATCGCAGTTGGGGGCGCCGAGGAAACAGGGGAGCTGGTCGACGAGGAGACTTCCCCACACAAACGCGACGAGCGCCAGAAAGGTCAGCCTGAGGAAGAAAACGGCGGCTGTTGACGACTCGTTTCCGGTACGCGCGTGTCGCACCATCGGTGACAGTACCGCGAGGAATGCGACGGGGAGAAGCCACAGGAAGCCGAACAGCACAAGCAGGCTGGGCGCGCTCTGCCGGTTAACCGTGTTGAACATGAATTCGAGAATCGCCAGTGGGAAAACCAGCATGGCACTGGCGATCGCTGGAGACTTGAGGCCGGCAAGGAAGTTGGTCACCGCGCTACCTCCGCAACTCGTTGTAAGTGTCGCCTTAAGAATTACAGCGGAGGGCGGCTACGTCAATCCGACTGCTGCACCTGCATGGCCTGATTCAGCCGGAGGGAGATGCGCCCGCCGTTGGGAACGCACCCGTCAACCTTGGCGGTAACCGCGGCGGCAACCGCACCCGCGGCCGCTCCAGTAGCGGCGCCGATCACCGTCGACTTGGTCTTTCTGCCGAAGATCTGACCGGCGATCGCACCGATCGCCGCGCCGGTTGCGACCTTACGCGCGTCTTCGCCACGCGTCGCATCACGCACCTTGTCTACCTGCGCGTAGGTGACCTCCGAGCTGACCGGGTAGGTCTTTCCATTGAACGCGATCGAGCGAACGACGAACTCGAGCTCGATGTTGTCGTTTGGATTGCTGCTGCGCTTCACCCCGCTGATCTCGATGATCGCGGTTGCGCCCGCGGGAATCGCGACACCATTCGAGCCCTGCACGGATTCCGCGACGCTGGCGGTGAAACGGTCACCCACGTCGTTCGTATTCGTGCACACGCGCTGGCCGGAATAGAGCGAGATCACCGACCCGCTGGCGATCGTGCCCAGCGACCCTTCGGAGCCTGGCTCGCTCGTCGTCGTAACCGTGTTGCCGCTCTCCGTTCGCGTCGGAGCGGCGGGATCAGGAGCAGGCGTAACGGGCGGCGTCACCGCAACACGTCGCGGCGCGCGGCGGGGAGTAAGAATTTCCTGGGCCGTTGGCGCGGGCCTCCGCTCCACGGTTCTTTGCTCTGCCTGTCGGACGACGGGCTCACTCGTTACCGGTACGTCCTTGAGCTGCGGCTGTGCAAGCGTATCGGCGTTGGCGAGGTCGAGATCGCGTGTAAGGCTGCTGTCCTGCGCGAGCATGTCGTCGGTCTTGTCGCTCGTCTTGCAGGCGCCGAGGGATAGGGCGGCAGCGAAGAGGACCGGCGTGGCGATCCTCGAGAGTATGTTGTCCATTATCATGTCAGACGAGCGAGGGTGCGGCCAGGTCAGCCGCACCCCCCTTCTGTCTTACCGGCCCTGAGCGATGCGGCCGGGGAAGCGGCCGGCTGGGAACGCCGATCCGCCGCTACGCGTATTCCTGCTCGTCGGGAACGACGCGCCAGCGCTACGCGGGAAACGGTTCGTCGGGAACGATGCGCCAGCGCTACGCGGGAGGCGGTTCGGCGGGAATCCGCCGATCGTCTCCGGCATTCTGCGTCCGATGTTGATCATCGTGCCGCCGTTGCGGCGGCGGCCATCGGTGCGCGGGTCGCAGTGATCTATGTCGCCTGACGATCCGCGAATCACGGAGCCGAGAATGACGCCCACTATCTCGCCCGTGCTGTGTCCCCGTCCCATCGATCCTTCGTAACCACCAGGGTACGAGACCAGAACCGGCTGCGGACGCGGTGATACCGGCGCGGGATCCACGGCCACCGGAGCCTCATCCACCGGCGTCATCTCCTCATCCGACACGTCCGCCTCAGCCTCGGCCACAACGCGCTGCGGCGGAGACTTGGGTGCGGGCTTGTGGCGGCGAACGCGCCGCGACGGGGCGGCCTTCCGGGCCGGCAGGTCGGTGCGCTCGATCGCTGAAACGACCTGAGCACCGGCCGTGTTCGCGCCCGCGAGATTGATTCCCTCGGACGAGAACGCGAGCTCGAGATCCCTTTTGAGGTCATCGTTCATGGCGTCCTTCTTTTCACTGCTGCAAGCGGCGAGAAGTACCGCGCCCACCGCAGCGATCAACAGCTGACCCTTACGCACCGTTCCTCCTTTCCCTCAACGGGAAATGGCTCTTCGACATCGATTACTACACCCGCGCGGAGAAAACGCTCTGCCGGCATGGCGCCAAAAAGCAACGGTCGCGCCACACACTTCTCCCCCTGGAACGGCACTCAACGTCCAGTGCTGTCATCCGCCGGGGACAAGCTTGTCCAGCGCGCGGGACAGAGGTAGGTTCGCGGGATGGCGAAGCTTTCGTGGCTGCGACGCACGCTTCTCGGGTGTGCGGCCCTTACGATCATCCCCACGGTTCCGGCCTGCACTCGGCGGACTGACTTGCCGACCGCCGCGGAGCAGAAGGCAATTGCCGATACACTGAAGGCGATGGTTGTCTCGGCGTACGACCTCTCCAAGCCCGATCCGGTTGCGAGCCTGATGGGGCTCTACCCCGCTGACCGGCGCGTGCTTTCCGCCAGCGGAGGGCGCGTGAGCACAACCCGACCCCAGCTCGAAGAGCAGATCAAGGCGTTCTGGACCTACGTCGGCGCCAACATGCAACAGCCGAAGTGGGAATGGATGACGATGTACGTCGACGTGCTGTCATCGGACGCCGCCGTCCTGACGAGCACTTACCGCGTGCCGCACACCACGCCAGCAGGCCGGCCCCATGTGGTAGGAGGGGCGTGGACGGCGGTGTTCGCTAAAAGGGGCGGGAGGTGGGTGATCATTCAGGAGCACCTCTCCGATGCGCCACAGCCTTAACTGCAATGCAACTGCAACTGAGAAATACACAGATGCGAGGGGCCAGAAGCGTAGATCCCTGTTGCTGGATTGGCGGGGCGGTCCCTCAGTGAGAATGGCTTGAGAGGCCCAGTTGGGAACGTGATCTTCAGTGTCGCAACTGCACGCGAGGTCCTCAGCGTACCAGCTCGCCGAGGATCTCTCTCCTACCGCGATGTTTCATCCTAGCAACTGGGATCTGCCTCTGGCCCCTCGCATCTGTGTATTTCTCAGTTGCCGTTTTGTTTTGGTTACTCCCCGCCCTCGCCACCCGAATCCAACGACCCGCGCAGCTGCCCATCCAGCTCAGCCGCCCCGCTGACAATCGACCGCCAGCTCATCTCCTGCCCGCGACGGAATCCCTTTTGTGTCACTTTCACCCCTTCAGGCGAAATTGCGACCATGTAGGCCTTTCCATCGATATCGATCTCGCGCTTGAGCACTTTTTCAAGTTTCGTAGCCATGCCCCCTCCGGGGATTTGTTGTGGTGGCGATAAAATATCGCGAGATGGCTCCGGCTTCGAGGCCCCCTGGAGCGTTAGTGTAGCCTCCAACGGGCTCAGTCGTCTATAACACGCTCAAGGGAGACCCCAATGGCTGCACCAGTCCAGGGCGACGAAACCGCCCACCTCATATACGAATTCGAGCGCCGCGCCTACCCAGTGAGGAATTCTGTTCTCACTGTTGGACGGGACGCTGGAAGTCACGTTCTCATCCGCGAGCCCGCTGTTTCCCGGAACCACGCCGAGCTGAGGGCGGAGGATGGGAAATTCGTTCTCCATCCGTGTGGCGTAAACCCCACGAGCGTCAACGGAACGCCGCTGACCGAAGCGCGGGCGCTGGCCGAAGGCGACAAGGTGGAGATCGGCACGGCGATTCTGACTTTTACGAATCGCCGCCTTCCGCTGGGAGTTGCGGTAATCGAGCCGGCCGTTGCTTCCACGCGCGAAAAGGACGCCGGGACGCGCCGCAACACGATCAAGCACCCGATTCTCAACACGACGGCCCCCGAGCCCGAAGAGATCAGCCGGTTCTCGCCCAGGACGCTGCTCATCGCCATGGTGGTCATCGCCATTGTCGTGTATTTCCTCGGGCGATGACCTGACTGTCCTCTGAAAATGCAAAGGCGGAGCAACGATGCTCCGCCTTTTTTGTGCGCGCAGGGTCGCGGGTCAGCCCGCGGTCTTGTCCGCAAACCGGGCCAGTACCATCTCCTCGAGCTTTCGCTTGAGCGGCTCGAGTTCGATTCTCTCGAGGACGTCGGCGGCGAACGCGTAGGTAAGCAGCATTCGCGCTTTCTCGCGGCCGACCCCGCGGCTGTTGAGATAGAACATCGCATTGTCATCGAGCCGGCCGATCGTTGCGCCGTGCGTGCACTTGACGTCGTCGGCGAAGATCTCGAGTTGCGGCTTTGTGTCCACACGCGCCGTCTTCGAGAGCAGGAGATTGTTGTTGCTCTGCTTGCCGTCGGTTTTCTGCGCTTCAGGGTGCACATACACCTTGCCGTTGAACACCCCATGCGACCGGCCGTCGAGAATACCCTTGTAAACTTCGCGGCTCGGGCAATTCGGCTGAACGTGCTCGATGCGCGTTTGATGATCTACAAGTTGCGTTCCGTCTGCGAGATACAAGCCGTTCAGCGTGCACTCCGCCGCTTCGCCGTCGAGAGTGGTGTAGATGTTCGTGCGTGACAGCGCGGCACCGGTCGCGAATGAGAACGAGTTGAACTTGCTCGTCGCAGCCTGGCGCACTTGGATGGTGCCAACGTGAAACGCCAGCGAGGATTCGCGCTGGAGCTTGTAATGATCGACGCGGGCGCCTTCGCCGACGTGAACCTCGGTGACCGCGTTGGTGAAATACTTCGATTCATCGAGTGAGACATAGCTCTCCACGATCGAGCAGTACGAGTGGCGCGCGGCAACGATAACATTTCGGGGATGCGACACTACGTCCGCGCCGGCTGATACGAAGACGAGGTGAATCGTTTTTTTGACCGAAATGTCGGCGGGCACTTCGATGAACGCACCGTCGCCTATAAATGCGGCGTTGAGAGCGGTGAACGAATTCTCGGCGGGAGGCGCGATGCGCGAAACGTGGCGCTCCGGCCGGCCTTTCCCCGTGCGGATCGCCTCAGCCAGGCTTCCTACACGAATCCCCGAATCTTCCCCGGCGAACGACGAGAGGTCGGCAGAATATCTGCCGTTAACGAACACAATCGTGTGCCAATCCGGATGCGCAAAAGTGAACCGCTTGATATCGGCGGGACGAACGGTTGGCGCTTCGCCTGCGATGTGAAACGTGGACGCCGCGATCGGCGCGACGCTGGTGAAATGCCAGTCTTCGTCTTTCATCGTCGGAAAGCCGGCCTTCTCGAACTGCGCGATGCCAGCGCTCCGAAGCGCGTCCAGCCATTCTGGTGCGGAGGCCTGCGCTTCATAATCGGCGCGATACGCCGCGAACGGAGACGACTCCGTCATACTGGTGCGTTCCTTCGTTGAAACAGAAGCCACTTACTTCGCTCCCGCTTTCGCCCGAGCCCGGCCGGTGACGCCGTTATTCGACTCCGACTGAATCCAGTCGTATCCCTTTTCCTCGAGCTCGAGCG
>JACCRL010000006.1 GCA_013813605.1 Gemmatimonadaceae bacterium | reverse complement strand
TCGCACTGGGAATTCTCGTCGCGCTCGTCCAGGTGGCGCGTCGCGGATCAGTGATCGATCGCCTGCTCGACGGCCTGTCGCTCGTGCTATCCTCGATGCCGGATTTCTGGTTCGCGATCCTGGCGCTACTCGCCTTCACATACTGGCTGCCGATTTTCCCGGTCGGCGGAGCGATCGACGCAGTGATGCACGACTCGATGGGCTTCGGCGGCCGCATTGTGGACCGGGCGCGTCACCTCGCCCTGCCCGCGTTCACGCTGACAATCCTCGCCGCCGCCGGTGTCGCGCGTTTCCAGCGCGCCGCGCTCCTCGACGTCCTCCCCGCCGACTACATCCGCACCGCGCGGCTCAAGGGACTTACCGAGAGTGCGATACTGCGCCGCCACGCGCTCCGGAACGCGCTGTTGCCGATCATCAGCCTGATCGGGCTGGCCTTCCCCGCTCTCCTTACTGGCGCGGTTTTCATCGAAAAGGTGTTTGCGTGGCCGGGAATGGGGCTCACTCTCGTGAGCGCCATCGGCAGCCGCGACTATCCGCTCGTCATTGGAGCGGTGATCGTCGGCAGCATCATGGTCACCGTGGGAAGCCTCATCGCCGACCTGTTGTATGCTTACGCCGATCCGCGGATTCGCGGCGCTTAGCGGCGCGGCGCGCGTTGCGCTCGCCGTCCTCGCCGCAATCGCCATCGTCGCCGCCTTTGCCCCGCTCGTTGCGCCGTACGACCCCGCCGCGCAACCGGATATCGTCGGGGCGAAAAACCTGCCTCCTTCGGCGCAGCACCCATTCGGCACCGACCCGTACAGCAGGGATGTCCTCAGCCGCGTGATCTACGGCGCGCGACTGTCTCTCGCGATCGGGTTTCTCGCGACGATGGTGAGCCTGACGCTGGGCGTGGCGTATGGCGCCGTCGCCGGCTACGCGGGCGGCTTCGTCGACGCACTGATGATGCGCATCCTCGACGCACTGCTAGCCATCCCGCGGCTCCTGCTGCTGATCGCAATACTCGCGGCGTGGACTCGCCTCTCCGTCGGCGCGCTCGTGCTCTTTCTCGGACTGACGGGGTGGTTCGGGCTGAGCCGCATCGTCAGGGGTCAGGTTCTTGCGTTGACGGAAGCGGAATTCATAACCTCGGCGCGCGCACTCGGCGCGAGCAGGCGCAGGATTCTCGCGCGGCATCTGTTACCGAATCTCATCTCGCCGATAGCCGTTGCCGCCACGCTCGGAGTTGCCCACGTTATCGTGCTGGAAGTGGGACTTTCGTACCTTGGGATCGGCGTGGCGCAGCCGGAGGCAAGCTGGGGCAACATCATCCACGACGGATCGGACCAGGTTGCAACGCTGTGGTGGATGTCGCTGTTCCCTGGTCTACTGATGGTGCTCACGGTGATGATGCTAAACATTGTCGGCGAATCCCTGCGCGATGCCTATGACCGACGTTAAGACGACGACCGAACCGCTGCTGTCCATTCGCGACCTGCGCACCTATTTCCATATGGGCAGCGTGACCGCGCGCTCGGTTGACGGCGTGTCGTTCGATGTCGGAGCAGGCGAGACGGTAGGCATCGTCGGCGAATCAGGATGCGGAAAATCGGTCACCGCGCTTTCCATCCTCCGCCTCATCCAGCCGCCCGGACGAATCGAGCCCGGCAGCGTCATCGCCTTCGAGGGCAAGGATCTCGTCACCCTCGGCGACGAAGAGATACGAAACGTACGCGGAAACCGCATCTCGATGATCTTCCAGGAGCCGATGTCCGCGCTCAATCCCGTCTTTACCGTCGGGGACCAGGTCGCCGAGGTGGCGCGCATTCACGCCGGAGTGAGCCGGAAGGAAGCGTGGAACCGGGCTGTGGAGGCGCTGTCGCTGACCGGTATTCCTGCCCCCGGGGACAGGGCCAAGCAGTACCCGCATCAGCTCTCGGGCGGCATGCGCCAGCGCGTGCTGATCGCAATGGCGCTCATGATGAAGCCCGCGCTGGTGATCGCCGACGAGCCCACGACTGCGCTCGACGTCACCATCCAGGCGCAGATCCTCGACCTGCTCGTCGGGCTGCAGAAGCAGTTCGGCACCTCGATCCTCATGATTACGCACGATCTGGGCGTGATCGCGGAGACGACATCGAGGGTGATCGTGATGTACGCGGGAGAGATTGTCGAACAGGCGGCCGTGGACGAGCTGTTCGCCAAGCCCCACCATCCGTACACGGAAGGACTGATGTTCGCGATGCCTCACATCGGCCGCGACCAGGAACGGCTCAACGTCATTCCGGGAACGGTGCCGGCGCCGACGGCCTGGCCTGTCGGGTGCCGCTTCCGCGAACGCTGCCCGTACTCGTGGGACCTGTGCGAGCGGGAGCACCCGCCCCTCTACCAGATCGGTGCCGGTCATATCTCGCGCTGTCACCTCGCGATCGAGCCGGAGCGGCGCAATCACCCGCATCCGCCGCTCGTCGTTCAGGAGGGAGCTGCAGCGTGATCGACACGTCCGCACCGCTTCTCTCCGTTCGCAACCTCAAGAAGTCGTTTCCGATCAAGAAGGGAGTCTTCGGCCGTCAGGTCGGCGCCGTCCAGGCAGTCAACGATGTGTCGTTCGATGTCGCGCCGGGCGAGACGCTCGGCATCGTCGGCGAATCAGGCGGCGGCAAGACGACGGCGGGCCGCGCGATTCTCCGGCTCATCGAGCCGACGTCGGGCTCGATAAAGTTCGAGGGCCGCGACGTCTGCGCGCTCGACACGCGCGGTCTCCGCGCGATCAGGCGCGAGATGCAGATCATCTTCCAGGACCCCGTCTCGTCGCTCAACCCGCGCATGACGATCGGCGCGATCATCCGCGAGGGACTGATAATTCACAAGCTGGCGCAGGGTGCTGCTGCCGACGCGCGGGTGAAGCAGCTGCTCGAGGAAGTCGGACTGCGCAAGGAATACGCGACCCGCTATCCGCACGAGTTCTCGGGCGGCCAGAGGCAGCGCATCGGCGTCGCGCGCGCGCTTTCAGTCGAGCCGAAGCTCATCATCTGCGACGAGCCGGTGTCGGCGCTCGATGTATCGGTGCAGGCGCAGGTGATCAACCTGCTCCAGGATCTCCAGCGCGAGCGAAACCTTACCTACATGTTCATCGCGCACGACCTGTCGGTGGTGGAACACATCGCAAACCGCGTCGCCGTGATGTACCTCGGCAAGATCGTCGAGCTCGCCACTTCCGAGGATCTGTACCGCGAGCCGCTGATGCCGTACACGCAGGCGCTCCTGTCGGCGGTGCCCGTCGCGGATCCCGCCGCGCGCAAGGAGCGCATCATTCTGCAGGGGGACGTGCCGTCGCCGGCCAATCCGCCATCAGGGTGCGTGTTTCATCCGCGGTGCCATCACCCGGCAAAGGACGAAGCATGTTCGCGCATCGTCCCGCCCCTCGAGGAGAAAGCGCCGGGGCACCTGGCGGCCTGCATCAAACAGCCGCCGACCATCGTTTCATGGGAGCAGCAGCAGCAAGCTGGTGGCGTACGCCCTCCCGAGAGATATCTTCCCATCGCAGCTGTTCACTAACGCTCAACATCCGAGACCATGGCCAGAGACAAAAACGTTTTTGAGCAGCCGTCAGCGGCGACGGTAACCCACGACGAGCCTCCTCCAGGACTGCAGGGCATGGGGGGTGGCAGGACATTCTTCGGACATCCGGTTGGACTTTCCACTCTCTTCTTTACCGAGATGTGGGAGCGGTTCTCCTACTACGGACTGCGTCCGCTGCTGGTCCTGTTCATGGCCGCCGCGCTCTCTGAGGGAGGATTCGGCTTCGACCGCGGGCAGGCTTCGGCGATCGTCGGCATTTACGGGTTCAGCGTGTATCTCGCATCGCTGCCCGGCGGCTGGGTCGCCGACCGGCTGCTCGGACTCCAGCGCGCAATCTTCATCGGCGCCTGCTTCATTACCGCCGGGCATTTGTCCATCGGCCTCTCCGGCCTGGCAGGTCCGGGCGGTGGTAAGGTCCCCTTCTTCATGGGGCTCGTGCTCATCGTCATGGGTACCGGCCTTCTCAAGCCGAACATCTCCGCGATCGTCGGAGACCTGTATCCGGAGGGCGGCTCACGACGTGACGCCGGCTTCTCGATCTTCTACATGGGCATCAACATCGGCGCGTTCGCGGGACAGCTCATCACCGGCGCGCTGGGCGAGAAAGTGGGTTGGCACTGGGGCTTCGGCGCTGCCGGGATCGGAATGCTGGTCGGACTCGTCGTGTTCTCGATGCGACGTGGAAGCACTCTCCAGGGTCTCGGCACGGCGCCGACGCGGCTCTCCGATCCCGTAGCACAGTCGCGCCGCGAGCGCACCGTCAAGATTACACTCGGTGTCGGGCTCTCCATTATCGCTCTCATCTTCCTGCTCACTGCAATGGGCAGCCTGACGCTCGACCCGCAGGCGATCGGCCAGTACATGGTGTACGTGACGCTGGCGATGGTCGTGCTGTTCTTCCTCTACGTCTTTGCCGCCGGCGGTCTGTCCCCGGATGAGAAGAAGCGAATCGCCGTCATTTTCGTGCTCTTCATTTTCGCAGTCGTGTTCTGGGGCGCGTTCGAGCAGGCACCGACGTCGCTCAATCTTTTCGCGCGTGACTTCACCGATCGCAACATCGCGGGGTTCGAGGTACCGGCAACGTGGTTCCAGTCGGTCAACTCGTTCTTCGTCATCCTGCTCGCGCCTGTTTTCGCCGGCATCTGGGTCGCACTGGGTCGCCGCAATCGCGACTTCTCGAGCCCGGGCAAATTCTCGCTCGGCCTCGGAACGGCGGCGATCGGCTTCTTCCTGATGATCTTCGCCGCACGCGCGGTCGTTTCGGGTGGCGCCGGCACGCTCGTCTCGCCGTGGTGGCTCGTCGGCAGCTATTTCTTCCAGACTGTCGGGGAGCTCTGCCTGTCGCCCGTTGGTCTCTCATCGATGACCAAGCTTGCCCCGCGCCAGTATGTCGGGCAGATGATGGGGATCTGGTTTACCGCATCGGGACTGGGCAGCTTGATCGGAGGACTGGTTGGCGGTCACGTCGATCCGGAGAAGCTCGACCAGATGCCGGTGCTGTTCCAGCGGACAACGATGTCACTCGTTGTCGCCGCGGTGGTCCTGGCGCTGCTTGTCATCCCGATCAGGAAGATGATGCGCGAGGTACCCGCTAAAGCGCACTAGCTGGCAGCGTTGTCAGCTACCAGCAGGTCGCCGGCAGCTTTTCGTTTGTCCGTTCCGGTTAGAGCCTTACGGCCAATTAAAAACACTCGAGGGCACTGACCGCTCGCGGCTGCTGAAGATGTCGCGCGGCTCGACACGGAATATGCGCGTCAGATCCTTCGACGTAAGCCGGACTTCCCACCCCGAGCGATCACCGCTGACCGGATAGGCGAAGTCCACGCGCCACAGGCGGCGCGACTGCGGCGGTGCCGCGGCGAGAAAGCTGACGCCAATCGACGAGTGGACTTTCGTATCCACGCCGAACGGGCTGTCTCCCGCCCAGATCTTTCCCGCTTCGCCGAAGCCCGCCACGCCAATGCTGGCGAGCTTCCTGAACTTCCCGATCACATAGCGATCCTCGAACCGGCCAACGAGCCGCCGTCCACCGCCGACATCGGCTTTGCGAAACCCGCGCACACCGCCGTCGCGGTCGGCAAACGTGAGCTGGAAGGGCACCCGCTGCTTCCACCCACCACTCCATGCAAGGTCCGTTATCACCGTGTGCTTGTGGCGCTCAAAAGGCTTCAGGTAAATCGCTCCCCTGCCGTGGGCGAGCATTCCGTCCCACTTGCCGTCCTGGTCGCGCCGGCCTTCGCCGGTTATTTCGAGCGCCGCGAACGAGCGCGGAGATCCAAACCCGCCATACACCTCGGTGGATCCAAACCAGTCGTCCTCCCTGCCGCCGAGGAACTTCACTCCCTTGCCGATCAACGTCGCGACCTCGACGCCCGTGCGGAGGTCCTGCGCACCCTCGAGCGCGTCGAATCCGGTCGCGCGAATGAAGTCGATGTTGCGCACACCCCACAATCCGTTGAGACGTGTCGTCCTGTTGGCAGAATACCTGTCAATCAGTGCCGTGCTGGAATCGGGAAGAATGAGGGAATCGATTATGACGACAGGTCTCCGCGCGGGGTCCTCATCCTCGTACGACATCGATCCGCCGACGAGCGCAATCTTTCCGAGAGGGGGGCCGAGCCTCACGACGCCACCGATGTCCCCGTACGTGCGGGCTACATAGAGCGCCGCCGGGCGGGCTTCGGGACGCCGGAAATGGAAATATCCCTCGGACGAGCCGGCCGTGGTTCGCCATGAGAGGCGCTGCAGATCGGTGAGGAACGGGTGGCTGAGCTCGGTCGCCCAGTCGCTCCCAATCTCGCGACGCCCCCCCTCTACGGCGAGCTGATAGGGCCTCCCCAGAAACTGGTAATCGACGAAGCGACCGGAGACGACGTCGCGGAAAAACCGGCTGTCCTTCCACTGCCCGGCCACATACATCCCCTCGCCCATCATGTTTGCCTGGCCCAGCCGAACCGCCCGGATGGTGGGATTGCGAGACGAGACTGCGCCGCCAAGGATCAGGGAAACTTCGTCCACCGTCATGACGTTGAGGACGACTCCGCCCGCTCCATCGGAGACCGCAATGATGTTGGCGTCTGCAAGAAAGGGCTGAGCGCGAAGAATACGCTCGGACTCCGAACGTCGCAGCTCCGTGCACGCATCGCCGATCTCCAATGCCATGAAGCGACGAATGACAGGATCCCTGGTAGTGGCGTGCGCTTTTCTGGTAAACCGGCCAAAGCGCTGCCAGAAGTTGTTTCCCGTAACTTGGAAGGGAGGCCGCGCATCAATGTCGATGCGCGTGACGCGCTCCCCCTTGCAGGCGATGGGAACGCCGGTCAGACTTTGGGCGTCGGCCGCGGCGCCAAAGGCCGAGCAGACAAGTGCAAAACAACAATGTCGGAGAGAGATCACCATTGTCACCCGCGCGCAAGCCAATATCAGCCCGCACAGTCGCTGTAACCGCCGGTATCCGCCAGGATGGCGATACCACTCGCGTCCGGCTAACCGCCGCCTACGTTACCGCCCTCGAGGCCGCAGGGCTGGTTCCACTTATTATACCTCCGCTCACCGATAAGGGTGCCGCTGCCGCGATCCTTGATTCAGTTGCCGGCCTGATGCTTACCGGAGGTGGGGATATCGACCCGGCGCGCTACGGAGAGCGGCGTCACGAAAAGGTAAGCAACGTCAACGTCGCCCGCGATGCGACCGAGGTCGCCCTCGTCGAGGAAGCCCGCCGCCGCCGCACACCCGTGCTGGCAATCTGCCGCGGCATCCAGGTGCTCAACGTCGCACTCGGCGGAACTCTCGTCCAGGACATTCCCAGCCAGTGCCCGGGAGCGCTCGCTCACGACGAGGACACACCGCGAAACTCGCGATCACATGACATCAGCGTCGAGCCGGGCAGCCTCATCGCGAACGCAATCGGTACCGGGAGCTGCTCCGTCAACTCGTTTCATCACCAGTCGGTCAAGGGCCTCGGCGAGGGCCTGAAGGTTACCGCGCGTTCCCCGGACGGAGTAATCGAAGGCATTGAGGCCGAGGGCGAAGACTGGTGGGTGCTCGCCGTACAGTGGCACCCGGAGGAGATGACAGACTCGGCCGAGCCTTGGGACCGCGGACTGTTCCGGGCGTTCGCGGAGAAGCTGACGGCATAGTGGAGAAGCCGCGAGTCCTTCACGTCGACTCGGGCCGCAACTGGCGCGGTGGTCAGCGCCAGGTATTTCTCCTCGCGCGGGGCCTGCGCGACAGCGGTTACGACACGATGGTCGCGGCACCTCCGGATTCGCCGCTGCTCCAGAGGGTCCAAACGGCGGGGGTGCATTCTTTACCTCTCCTCCTTCGCGGAGAGTGGGATCTGTCGTCCGCGCGCGCGCTGCGGAAAACTGCCAGGCAGTGGGGCGCTGATGTGATTCACGCCCACGACGCCCGCTCGCACTCCATCGCCATCCTCGCACTCGCCGGTACCCGCGCGCGGAAGCTCGTCGTGACGAGGCGCGTCGTGTTTGCGCCGAAGCAGGTATGGATCAAGTACGGACGCAGGGTGGCCGCCTTCATTGCCATTTCCAACGCGGTGCGAAACGCGATGATCGAAGCCGGAATTCCGGCTGGCCGCATAGAGGTCGTGCATTCCGGCGTGCCCGCCCCGGACGCCGCACCGGCCCGCGACTGGCGCGGCGAGCGCGGCTGGCCTGCGAACACCGTGATCTGCGGAATCGTCGGGGCGATGACGCGCGAGAAAGGGCTGGATTCCGTTGCGTCGATCGCGCGCCGGCTGCCCGGGGATCTGTTCCGGCGCACTCGCATCGTCCTGCTCGGCGGTCCGGGAAAAGGGGGGAACATCATCGCCGGCGTCGAAGGTTACGATGCCGGGTTCGTCGAGGACATCCACCCCGCCGTGGCCGGGCTCGACCTGCTCTGGCACCCGGCACGGTCGGAGGGTCTTGGCACTGCCGTTATCGACGCGATGGCGCTCGGAGTGCCGCCAATAGCCTTTGCCACGGGAGGACTGCCGGAGGTCGTGGAAGATGGCAAGAGCGGCCGACTCATCGCGCCGGGGGACATTCATGGCTTCGCAACGGCCGCCGCTGAGCTGATTGCGAACCCCGAGCTGCGCAAGGCGCTGGGGGCAGCGGCCCGGGAAAGGGCACGGGAATTCGACTCCTCGCACATGATCCAACGCACTGCGGCGGTGTACGAGCGTGTGACGGCGGGGTAGCGGGCGCCCGAGGGGTGCTTCTATCTTGCAGCAGTTCCCCGTTTCACGGATGAGCCTTGATTTACATCTGTATTCCGACCTACAACGAGAGTCCGACCGTCGGCGTGCTGCTCTGGCGCATCCGGCGCGTCTTTCAGGATTATTCGCGCGAGTATGAGATCGTCGTTTACGACGATTGCTCGACGGATGGCACGCGTGAGACACTGGCACCCTATGCGGAGGTCATCCCGCTCACCGTCCTGCGCGGCGAAACGCGAAAGGGATTCGGTTTCGCGCTCGACGCCCTGTGCCGTGAAGTATCGCGGCGGACCCGCTACGCGCGCCGCGACGCGATGATAGTGATGCAGGGAGATTTTACCGACCAGCCCGAGCACATCCCCGAGCTCGTCAAGCGATTCGAGGGTGGCGCCGACATCGTTGCCGCGAGCCAGGCAACGGCCGATGCACCAGCCGCGGTGCGCCGCTTTCGCAAGCTCGCCGACTGGCTGCGCAGGATCGCCCTCCCCGCCACCGGTGAGGCGGATCCTTTCGCGACCTTTCGTCTTTACCGCATCTCTGTGCTGCGCGAGCTTCTCAAGGCTGCCGGCGACAAACCCATTGTCAGCGCGGCAGGGTGGGCCGCGAACATGGAGCTGCTGCTGCGCGCGTCACGCCTCGCCCGCCGCGTCGAGACCGTCGACCTTGCTCCACGCTACGACGTTCGGCTGCGCCCGACCCGCGTGCGTCCCCTCGCCGACGCGATGAGCCTGTACCGCTTCAGTCGCACGGCCCGCCAGCTGGCTGCGGCGGCGGGAAGTAACGCGTGATGCCTGCTCTTACACAGTTGCTCGCGATCGTGCTCTCCATGACCATGCAGCAGGCGCAGCAGGCGCCGCCACAGGCACAGACGCAGAAGGTCCCCTTCGGTGTCGGTGAGCGCTCGGAGTACGAAGTGCGCTTTGGTAATTTGAAAGTCGGCAGAGGCCACATGGAAGTCGTCGGCATCGAGAACATCCGTAACCGGCCGAGCTGGCACACCGCGTTCTGGGTGCAGGGCGGCAATTTTCTTTACCGCGTCAACGATGTGTACGAGAGCTGGATATCGATGGATACGTTTTCGTCGCTCCGCTTCGTGCAGGAGCTCGAG
>JACCRL010000410.1 GCA_013813605.1 Gemmatimonadaceae bacterium | reverse complement strand
TTCAGACCGTTGGCCAGCTGTTCCTGGGTGAAATCGATACGCAGCTCGGGACTCTTGGCGCCTTTCGCATTTCCTGACGCCTGTGCGCCGGCCGTAGCCGCCGCGAACAGGAGAGAGACCGCATAGTAGCGGAGTTTCATGCTTCCTCCATTCGGGGTTGATTTCGTATTAGACACCGGAATCGGCCCGCTGGATTCCCAGCCGGCCTGGCAATCCGTCAGGGCTTCTTCGTTCCCAGCTTTATCGAATCGGGATCGATCATCAGGCTGGTGAGGTGCCTGGTGATTGACTCGCTCACGGTGGGCTGAACCCGGCCGCCAAGACACTCGCCGAAGAACTGCTCCATCGCCCGGTACAGCGCCATCCGATTGTTTGGATTGGCGAAACCGTGGCCCTCGTTCCCGGCGACGATGTATTTCACCTTGATGCCGCGGTCACGCAGCGCCGCCACGAGCTGGTCGGCCTCGAGCTTGGTGACGCGCGGATCGTTGGCTCCCTGCACGACGAGCAGCGGGACACGAATGCTGTCCACCCTGCTGAGCGGGGACCTGGCGAGCATCTGCGCACGCTGGTCCGGCTTGGACGGGTCGCCGACGAACCGGTACCACGTCCCTTCCATGAACGGCTTCCAGTAGGCAGGGAACGACTCGACGAGAGTAACCAGCGAAGACGGTCCGACGTAATCGACGCCGCACGCAAACGTATCGGGACTGAACGTCAGTCCGACAAGCGTTGCATAGCCGCCGTACGATCCACCGTAGATGCCGACCTTCTTCGGACTGGCGATGCCCTGCTGCACGGCCCAGCTCACTCCGTCGAGCAGGTCGGTGTGCATCTTCCCCGAGAACTCGTTGACTGCCGCGTTGAAGAAGCTCTTGCCGTAACCGGTCGAGCCGCGGTAGTTCACCTGAAGAACGGCGTAGCCACGGTTCGCGAGCAGCTGCGCTTCAGGCTGGTATCCCCAGTTGTCTCTCGCCCACGGTCCGCCGTGCACGAGCATCACCATCGGAAGATTCTTCGCCTCGATGCCTCGGGGCGCGGTGAGGTAACCGTGAATCTTCAGGCCGTCGCTGGCGGTGAATGACACCGGCGTAACGGTCGAAAGCTCGGCCGGCTTGAGCCAGGGACGCGGGCGGAAGAGGAACTTGGCCTTCCCCGTCCTCGCGTCGTACAGATACGTGGCACCGGGGTCCGTCGGTGAGTTGAAGCTCACGATGAACCTGGTTTCATCGGACGTGGACGACGTGATGCCCGGAGCGCCGTCGTGCAGCTTGCGCACATCGGAGATCAGCTTGGTCATCTTCTTCGAGCGCGGGTAAATGCGCACGGTGTCGCCGACGTAGGTCGTGGCGATGAGCGAATCCGTGACCTCGCTGAATACCGCCGACCCGAAATCCACCTCGTTGCGCGGATCCGTCTCGATCAGGGTTTCCTTGCCGGTATCCATGTCGACGAGCAGCAGCCGCGAAAGATTTCCGGAGCCGGCATTGCTTCTCACGTAAAGGTGGCGTCCGTCGGGTGCGATGCGGAGCGGCGTCACGTCCTCATTGGCGGGATATGTGGCCAGCGTCCGCCACGGATCGCCGTCTTTCGCCCGGACGAGAATGTCGTTGGCGCCGGTCGCTGTGGACTGCGTCGCCACGCGTAGCTGTCCCGACTTGTCGATCAGGTATCCGCCGTGACGGCCAGGATTCTCCGATGCGAGATCGAGCCTGCCTGTCGCGAGGTCAAGCCAGTACGCGTCGAACGCCGAAGGTATGCGCCGGTTGAGTCCGACGAGAATTCGCCCCGGAGTTCTATGAGGCACTGCGTAGATCGCCGCGCGAACCTTGTCGAATGGTGTGAGATCCCGCGCGACGGGAACTCCCGGCTGCGAGGGATTCACCGCGTAGATCCGGTAGTTCTCGTTTCCGCCCTTGTCCTGCACATAGAGCAGGTAGCGCGAGTCGCGCGACCAGAAATACTGTCCCACCGGACGCACGGTATCGGTCGTCATCACACGCTCGTCCCGCTCGCTGCCGTTCACCGGACGGATGTAAACGTTGAGCTTTCCCTTGTACGGCTTGACGTACGAAAGCCACTTGCCGTCGGGCGATATCTGCGCGCCGCCTATCTCGGGGTTGTCGAAGAAGTGCTCGAGAGGAATCAGCGGGGCCTGGACGCGCGCCTGCGCCTCGAGCGCAGTTGGACCTGCCAGCGCGAGCAGCGACAGCGCGATTGTGGTCGTTGAAATCCCTGCCTTCATTTGTGATTCTCCTCTCTCAGTCTGCTACAGTGGAACCCTTAACATAGGAAGGGGGACAGCCGGCGGAAAGAGCCGGGCCTACTCGTACCGCAGAGAGGTGATCGGGTCGAGGTTCGCAGCACGCCGGGCCGGCCAGACACCGAAGAGGATCCCCACGAATCCGGAAAACAGGAACGCCACGACTATCGACGCCGGAGCGACCGATGTGTTGAAGTTGCCGAACTTGGCGAGCATCATCGCTCCGGCCGCCCCCAGCATGACACCGCCGATCCCGCCCAGCATGCAGAGCACGACGGCCTCGATCAGAAACTGAAGCAGGATGTTCCTCGGCGTCGCGCCGAGTGCCTTCCGCACACCGATCTCGCGCGTCCGTTCCGTTACCGATACGAGCATGATGTTCATGATCCCGATTCCACCGACGAGCAGGCTCACCGCGGCAATGCCGGATAGGAGGAAAGTGAAGATCTTGGTCGTCTCGCCGAGCGTGCTGAGGAAATCGGCCTGGCTCCGGATCTGGAAGTCATCCTCCCGGCCGACGCGCAGACGGTGCTCGCGGCGCAGCACCTTCTGTATCTGTGCCATCGCCTGTGGGATCTCCGCTTCCGTTGCGGCGAGAATCCCAATCTGGCGAATGCGGTCGGTTCCGAAGAGACGGAACTGCGCCGTGCCCAGGGGGATGAGGACCTGGTCGTCCGGATTCTGGAATCCGCCGCCCTGTCCCTTGCTGGCCAGAACGCCGATGACGTCGAACTGGATGCCGCGAATGCGTACGTTGCCGCCGACAATGTCGTCCGGGTTGCGAATGCCCAGGTTCTCGGCGACAGTCGGCCCCAGCACCGCCACGCGGCGGCTCTCACTGTTTTCGACTTCCGTGAACATGCGGCCGGCACTGAGGTCGAACTTCCTGACCTCGAGATAGTTGGGCGTCGTGCCGGTAATCGAGGTGTTGGTGTTCACGTTTCCGTACTGCACCTGGAAGCTGCGCGACATCTCTGGCTGCACGGCCGCGATCACCGGACTGTTGCTCGCCGCCAGCGCCTCGGCGTCGCTGATCCTGAGCGGGGCGCGATCAACTTCGGCGGCGACTCCGCCGCGCGCCACCTGACCCGGAAACACAGTGAGCAGCGTGGTGCCCAGCGCCGAGATGCGCGCGTTGACCGACTGCTGCGCGCCGCGGCCGAGCGCGACGACGGAGATCACCGCGGCGACGCCAATCACGACGCCGAGCATGGTAAGAAACGACCGGAGCTTGTTGGCCCGCAGGGCTCCGAGTGCGACGCCGACCGTTTCTGTTATCAGCATGCTCTCCTCCTAGTTGCCGGGGCCCCTGCCGCCGCCTCCACCACCACCACCGCCGCCTGTTGCGCCCCCCGCGGGAGTCTGCTGAAGTCCCCCTCCCCTTCCGGCGCGAATGCGATCGGCCTGCTGCTGACGCTGCGCCTGGAGCGCGGCTGCGGCAAGAAGGGCGACGCGCTCGCCCTCAACCGCACCATCGATGACTTCGGTGTAGTCGAAGTCGCTGATGCCGGTGCGAATCATGCGCGGCGCGTATTTGTTGTCCTTGAAGACGAACATCAGCTGCCGCGAACCCCCGCCCCCACCACGCCCGCCACCCCCGCCGCCAGATCCGGGACCTTGGGCACCCGAAGCCCCGGCACCAGCCTGATTGCCTGCGCCGCCACGGACGCGGCCCCGCGCGGTGTCGCCGCCGGCACCGAATCTCCTGCCGCGACGGGTTGTGTCGCCCCCCGCTCGATTCGCTGAAGGACCACGACCGCCACGGGCGCCGCGCCCGCCTGCCTGAAACGCCTTGCGTATCGAATCCGCGTTGAGCCCGAGCGTTGGTGCGAGCGCGGTAAGCTCACGCATGCTCCGCAGCGCGTCGTTCGGGACCGCCAGCACATCGTCCTTTTGCGAGATGATCATGTTCACTTCGCCATTCATGCCGGGCTTGAGCGCGCCGTCCATGTTCTGCAGCGAGATGAGGACCGGGAAGAGCGTCACGCTCTGCTGCACGACCGCCTGCGGCTCCACCTTCTCGACCGATCCCTGGAAGCGCCGGTTGGGGAACGCATCGACGGTCACGTTGGCGACCTGGCCCGCGACGACGTTGCCGATGTCCGTCTCGTTGACGAAGGCGCGCATCCGCACCTTGGTGAGGTCGGCCATCTTGAGAATGGTCGTGCCACCGCTCGCCGACGATGTCGCCGAAGTGATGACCATGCCCTGCGACACCGGCCGCTCGATCACCGTGCCCGACACCGGCGCGCGGACGGTTGCATCCTCGAGCCGCTGTCTCGCCAGGTCGACGTTTGTTCTCGCCCTTACCACCGACGCTTCGGCGCTCGCGTAGGTGAGCGTCGCGACGTCGTTTTCCTGCGCCGTGATGATCCGCTGCTGAAAGAGCGAGCGCGAGCGCTCGCGCTGGTTCGACGCCACCGACTGTGCAACGCGCGCCGAGTTCAGCTCGGCCGCGACCTGGTTGTACTGGTTCTGCACATCGCGGGTATCTATCTGCACGAGCAGGTCGCCGACGCTGACCCTGGAGCCGACGTCGACCGGTATGTTGTTGATCACGCCCGACGCCTTCGACTTGACCTCGACGACGTTGATCGGCTCTACGGCGCCGTTAGCCTGCGCGCTGAGAACGATCGTCCGACGCTCGATCGGCGCCGTCTCGATCTTGATCTCGT
>JACCRL010000425.1 GCA_013813605.1 Gemmatimonadaceae bacterium | reverse complement strand
GAGATCGGTCATCCCTTCAACGGGCTCTCCGGTGCCTGCCTGCATCCACGCGTCGCGCGGAAGCCCCACGCCGTGCAGCCTGAACGAGCTCTGCACGAGTCCTGAGCAATCGCATCCCCAGGGCGTGAGTCCGCCCCATTCGTATGACGTGCCTTCGAAGTAAGTCATCGCGGAGGTGGTGATCGAATCCGCATTGCGAGGAAAGCTGTGCCTCCGCTCCTCGAGTGACATCGCAAGGCCGGAAGAACGCTCCTCGCCGGCCGTGATGAGCGCACCGAGCGGAAGTTTGCGCGTGGCACCCCTTGCATCACGCACCGTGCAGCCGAGCGAGAGTGGGCGCGGATCGTCCCAGCCGGTGTCGGCGGGAGCGGGAACCGGATCGGGAACTGTCACCACATAGCCCTGATGCAACCAGCCCTGGTAAGCGTCAGCGCTCTGCACCTTGAGCCAGAGTCCCTGCCTTTCGACTATCTCGGCGATGTGTCCGTGCAGCAGCTGGGAGGCCTGCGTGGTTTTTACATCGGGTTCGCACAGCATCGGGGCGATGGCGGCGACCGCGGTGACACTCTCAATCAATGCTCAGGCCAATCGATTTTCGGAAGGTGGCTGGGTTTCAGCGGCGGCTCGGGCCGGTCTTCCGCGCATTTCTTGCACAACGTCACGCCGCGAAAGCTGCAGATGATACATACAAACGTTCCACAACTCGCGCACGGATATCCCTCGGAGGCTCGCTCCTCGTTTCCGCAGGAGCGGCAAAGCATCGCATCACGTTCGCGGAGATCATTCGACATCAGCGCCCCGGCCCAAACGACATTACTTCAAATTTAGAATTCGAACGATGACGAATCAACTGCCGATTAGAAACGCCAGTTGCGGAAAAAGTCGAATCCGAGCTGCGGCGGCGTCTGCTGGAAGCTTCGCGTCGCGGTCGGGCGGCACGTAGCATCGCTGGATCCGGGCTCGAGGCCAGCCTGGGCGCTGTAGATCGAGTTGATGCGGTACTCGAGCTGGATGCCAAAGTTTTCCTTGAAGAAGTTCGTCGGGTTGACGAAGCACAAGCCGGTGCTGAGACTGAGGAACCATCTCGTCCCGAGCTGCTTGCCCAGCACCGCGCGCGTGTTGAGCAGGTTGTAGTAATACGGATTGTCCGCCCGCTCCGTTGCATTCGCACCGACGCTCGCCGTCTGCAGCTCGACGATGTCGAGCACGTTCTTCGGGATTGCGTTGCTGATCAGCGTTCCGCCGTAGCGGAGCGCGACCGAGGCAATCTGCGAGCGGTATTGGTCGCCGGTATTGTCGAAGCCAAGGGCGGGCTCGCCCGTCACGAGGTAGCTGAGCAGGTCGCTCTGCGAGAGCGGCAGGTTGTCGGGATTGTCGAGCGCGAGCGTCGGCTGCGCGAGGGACCCACCGATCGTCACTCTTACCCGCACGTCCCGCCCACTCGCGCTCTGGCGCGGCTGTCTCACCGTGTGGATGGCGCGGATGTCGAGCGCCGGATTCAGGTCGGGTGTGCCGAAAAAGCGGAGTGTTCCGCTCGCCACGTCGAAGGTCGGCTGCACGAAGGGATCGACGAGGTTGAGGCGGTAGGTCCCCTTGTCGGCGCTCAGCGCACCCTCGAGCGCAAGACGCGGCGGATCGCTCGGTCGCGCGCCCGGTCCGAGGGCAACGTTGAGCGATCCGCCAAGCTTGATGTTCGCCTCCGAAGATCTCAGCCAGACATCGGGACCGATGTCGATGGCGACGTTCTCCAGCGCGAGGTTGCGGGCCAGATCGCGCGGTGTACGCGGAAGGAGCTCGCGGCTTCGCGCCAGCAGGGTGTCAACGACCCCGATGAGGTCGGGATCGCTCAGGTCGATGATCTTCTTCTTGATGACTTCGGGGATGTAGAGCGTGCCCCTCTCGACGGTCACGCGCCCGCGCATCACCGCCGCCCGGTAGGAACCGGTGAGGCTCACCGTTGGCCCGGTCGAGATATCGAGCGTGGCCAGGCCGGGCACGTCGATGGCGTGAAAATTCTGCGCGTTCGCGTTGAGCCTGAACGATGGGTTGTCGTAGCGCTCGAAGCTGATGGCGCCATCCACCGAGACGGAGCCGCGCCGCTCGCCGACGGTCTCCGCCGACAGACGCCTGATGTGCACACTGTCGCCTGATAGTCCGATCTCGGCGCGAATGTTACGGTAGCGCGTGCCAAGGTTGGACAGCGTTGCGCTGCCGCCGGCGATGCTCACCTGGCCAAGCAGACTCGGCTGTTTCAGCCGCCCGCTCACTTCGACGTCGGCGACGATCGCACCGCTCGCCTCGGTTAGGCCGGGAACGAATGCGCGCAGCAGCTTCAGGTCGACACTGTCGGTGCGGAGGCTGCCGCGGATGGAGTCGCCATGCAACCGGACATTACGGACGATGAGCTTGGCGCTGCTGGTGTGCTGAAGAAGCACGGAGTCGAGCGTTAACGATCCCGGCGCAAGCGCGATGTGCGCGGGCGCCTGAAGCCGGTAGCGATTGGCGCTGTCCACCGCTACGACCGCCGAGTCCACCCTGATTGCGGTACTCTCTCCCCGACGCGCCACACTTCCCGACAGATCTGTGCGCACTCCGTTCCTGCTCTTGAGCTCGGCGGTGAAGCGTCCGGAGTTGGCGTTGTCGAGGGTCACCGAGCTTCTCACCGCATCGAGGACGATTCCCGCCACGCGCACGGTGTCGCCGGTAATGCTGAGCGTGCCGCGCCGGTCTCCGAGAAAATCGGTAAGCGAAAACTCTCCCCGCGCCGCACTGGCGGTTCGTGCCGCCGAGCGAAGGCCGGCGGCCTCGATGACCCCGCTGACGGCGAGGTTGTCGAGCGTGCCGGTTACCTGACCACGTATTGCCGCGCGTCCGCCAATGGAATCGAACAGCGAGACGGTCGTGCCGGCGGGGAGCAGCGAGCGAATGCGTCCCACCGAATCGACAGCCGCGTTGAAGCGGAGCGTGCCCTCGCGCCCTCCCGTCAGCGCCACCGTGCCGAGCGCGCGGACCTCTGCTCCAGCGGCGTTGAGCGCGAGCGTATCGACGAACGCGACACCATTCTGAAAGCGAAGCCGTGCCAGCGACGGCTCGATGCGAACCCCGCCGACCTCGGATCGGGCGACGACCGCGGTCGCGGTGCCGACCAGTGACGCGAGCGACTCGCCACGCAGGTCGAGCGCGTACTCACCCGTGAGCGCGGTCCTTGGCGCTGTCTGTTTGGCGAGCAGGGTGCGGATGTCCAGCGCAGTTGTCGACGCCAGTCCGCGGGCGGCGTAACCCGCTGGCTCGGCGTCGACGATGCCATTGAAGGCGATCGTTCCGGCTGGTCCGCTCAGCGTTGTGTTCACGAGCAGGTTGGGCGACGTGCCGCGGATCACCATCGGTCCGCTGTACTCGCCGCGTAGCGGAAGTCCAGCGTAAGAACGCGCCATCGCGGTGAATGAGAGCGGTTGTGCCTCGAGGTTCAGGTCGTAGGCGAGATACTTCCCCCACGTCACCCTGCCGCTGCCGGTAATGCGCGAATCGGGCGACGGTCCGTCGCTGTACGACAGGTCGGCGTTCCGAAACCGCAGATCGAGCCACGATGAATCCAGCGTCGCAACGCCCGACACCGCGCCGCGCAGCTTCGGGAACAGCGGGTTCAGGTACTGAAAGGTGCGCAGGTCGAGCTGCTGCACGTCCACATCGAAGCCGCGAAACGCCGTAAACGCGGGGAAGAGAATGTTGAGCTCGCCCCGGCCGCTCGCGCGCGTGATCGCTCCCGGCACGTGCGCATCGGCGAAGGTGACATCCGATTCTTCCACCCGGAAACG
>JACCRL010000406.1 GCA_013813605.1 Gemmatimonadaceae bacterium | reverse complement strand
GAAAAAGGCCGTGCCGCAACTCCTCGGCGGAGACGAAGCGAGAATCGATCTCGGTCGGTTGGGCGACGGTCGCCGCTTTGCCATCGGCATGGGCGTTGGCCTCGATGCGACAATGATCGAGCAGGCCCCACCCGGTCTGAAGAAGAGATTCGGATTTTTCGCGTACGTCGTCGGAGGCTGGAAGGCAGTGCTCCAGAACAAAAAATTCCGGCTGACGCTGACGGTCGATGGATCGCATTACGAGCTCTCAGCTTCCGCCGTGCTGATCGCCAATCTCGGCGCTGTGTTAAACGACCTCGTCTGGTTTGGCGACGGAATCCTGCGCGACGACGGCAAGCTCGATGCGTGTGTGTTCTCTCCCAACAACCTTGCCGATGCGGTGCGAATATTCTGGCGCATGGTGCGCAAGGATTTCAGCCCCGACCCCTGCATCTTCTACAAATCCGGCCGCGAGTTTCGAATCGAGACAGATCCGCCAATGCCCGGGCAGGCCGACGGGGAGCTTCTGACCGTGACGCCGTTCAGTGTGACGGTGGACCCATTAGCCGGGCGCTTGCTTATCCCCAAATTGTAGTGTGCCAGTCACGGGGAGATGACGCACTCACGGCGAAAGAAACGGCGTTGACAGCAGAGTTCCACGCGGCTACGTTCCGCGAATCCCGAGACTATTGATCGGGATTAACGAAGACTTCCTAACTGCTGTCATAGATGAGACTTGGCTTCCTCGCGCCCGCGGCGCTGACTTTCGTTTTCCCGGCTTTCTTCGCCGCCCAGCAGCCGTCACCCCTTCCGCCGCCGGTATCGTCTGGCGATTCCACCTCCCCCGCTCCGGCGCTGAAAACGGTCAGGGTCGAGGGCCGGAAGCTGCGCGCAAGGAGCTATCTGACCGGCTCCACGCCCTCAGCGACCAAAATCCCGCTTCCACCCCGTGATATTCCGCAGGCGATGACCCTGATCACCGGCCGACAGATTGCCGACCAGGGAATGCAAAGCATGGCGGACGTCGTGCGTTACGTCCCCGGCGTGACGATGGGGCAGGGCGAAGGCAATCGTGACCAGCCGACCATTCGCGGGAACGCAACGACAGCCGATTTTTTTGTGAACGGGGTTCGCGACGACTCCCAATATTTCCGCGACCTGTACGACGTCGAACGGGTTGAGGCGCTCAAGGGGCCGAACGCGATGGTCTTCGGGCGTGGCGGCGGTGGCGGCGTCATCAACCGGGTCACGAAGGAACCGGATGAAGCTGCGCAACGCGAAATCACACTCCAGGCCGGCTCCTTCGGCAATCGCAGGATAACCGCGGACTTCGGCGGTGCGGTGAGCGAAATGTTAGCCGGCCGAACCAACATGATGCACGAGCGCTCCCATCTTTTTCGGGACGCGGTGGCTCTCGGTCGCACCGGAGTTCATCCCGTGGTCTCCATCCGTTCGCGCTCCGGACGAACACGCGCCACCACGGGCTTCGAGTACTTCCGGGACCACCGCACGGCAGACCGCGGAATTCCATCGTTCGGCACGGCGCCAATCAGCACCGACGCATCGACGTTCTTCGGGAGCCCGACCGACAGTTACTCCGATGCGCGTGTCCGCGCGGCGGAAGCGACCGTTTCGCACCAGAGTGCAGCGGGTCTCAGCCTCCGCAGTCACACGCGACTGGCTGCCCACGACAAAGTCTACCAGAACATCTACCCGGGATCGGTGACCGCAGACGGCGCGCAAGTCAGCATACTCGCGTACAACGACGCAGCGGCGCGGCGAAATGTCTTCTCGCAGCTGGATATGACGTTCCGGGCGGCGAGAGGGATATTTTCCCACGCTCTCCTCGTTGGAGGCGAAGCCGGCCGCCAGGCGTCGGACAATTTCCGGAAGACCGGATTCTTCAACAACGTCGCTACCTCGGTGCTCGCGCCAGTCAGCCGTCCAACCATCTCGACGCCGGTGACCTTTCGCCAGAGCGCAACCGATGCCGCCAATCACGTCGCTGCGGCAGTGGGATCTGTTTATGCGCAGGACGTTATCGGCATTGGGGATCGGGTCCAGGTCATTGCTGGCGTGCGTAGTGAGTTTTTTGATCTCCGCCTCGACAATCACCGATCCGGAACAACGCTGCGGAGGCGAGACCGGATGGTTTCTCCCCGCGTCGGTCTTGTCGCAAAGCCGGCGCCGCTCGCATCCCTCTACGCGAGCTTCAGCGTTTCGCACCTGCCGGCTTCCGGGGATCAGTTCTCCTCTCTCACCGATCTCACGAAAACACTCGAGCCCGAGCGGTTCACCAATCACGAGATCGGAGCGAAATGGGATGTCGCTGACCGCGTCGCGCTCAGTGCCGCCGCCTATCGGCTCGACCGGACGAACACGCGGGCGCCCGCGCCTGACGATCCGACACGCATTGTTCAAACCGGCAGGCAGCGCTCCACCGGTTACGAGCTTGGCGTGAGCGGTACGGTTTCGGGTAACTGGGAAATCGCTGGCGGATACGCCAGCCAGCGTGCGATAATCACCAGTACCACCGCAAACGCGCCAGCCGGAGCACGCGTGCCACTCGTGCCGCGGGCGACGCTGTCACTGTGGAACAAGTTTCTGGTCTCGCCTGCGGTCAGCATTGGCGGCGGTCTTGTGAGGCAGAGCGAAATGTTCGCCGCCATCAACAACACCGTCCGGCTTCCCGCGTTCACGCGGCTCGACGGCGCTCTCTACCTGCGCCTTAGCGGAGGCCTGCGGGCACAGGTCAACATCGAGAACCTTTTCGACGCGAGGTACTTCGCCACCGCGCATAGCAACAACAACATTTCGCCCGGGTCTCCGCGGGCCGTGCGGGCCTCGCTGACTACTTCGTTCTGATGAGGTTAGCAGCCGTAGAAAAATGACCAGATCGGCCAGATTCTGGCCTGCGTTATGCCTTTCATATACCCGCAAAACCCACAGCGGAAACTCACAGCAGCAAGGAGACTATATGGATCGCGGAATCGACTTCCTGAAGAGCCAGATCAACAACTCGGTGATGCAGCACAAGACCTTTCTCAAGGCGCTCGAGGACCACGAGGGGCAGGCGGAGGACCCACGCTTCAGGGACCTCTGCACTCGTCATATTCCGATGATGCGCGAGCACCAGCGCATGATCGAGGACTACCAGCAGCAGCTTGGTGCCGAGGCCGGCGCGGGCAAGAAGTTTCTCGGCGCGGCGCTTGGCGCGGCTCGCGACCTTGCCGATGCGGCACGTGAGAGCGACTTCCTGAGACTGGTCGGCGACATCGTCATGGCGCGCCAGTCGGAGGACACGTTCAAGACGTTCCGCGAGGCGGGCAAGGTGCTCGGCAACGAGACGCTCCGGCAGCTCGGCGACACGGGTGAGCGCCATCATGACATCTACGTCAAGGAAGCGAACAAGCTGATCCAGCAGATGTTCGTGGAGCACGTGCAGGGCACCGAGGCGGGCATCTCGCAAACCGCCACCGTCCGGGCACAGCCGCGCGCCTGAGGATTCAGCTCGTTGAAAAGGCCCGCGCCGGACACCGGCGTGGGCCTTTTTGCCTTTCGGCATGTTGCTGACACGGCGGTGCGCAAGGGCTAACTTCCCGCCATGACGGATGTCGTGTCGCTGGCGGCCGAGCTGCTCGCGATTCAGTCGACGACTGGATCGGAGGGCCCAATCGTGGATTTCGTCTCGCGATGGCTCACTTCGCGCGGGTGGAACATGACGCTCCAGGAAGTGAGTCGCGGCCGCGCCAACGTCTGGGC
>JACCRL010000405.1 GCA_013813605.1 Gemmatimonadaceae bacterium | reverse complement strand
CACGAAGCAGGTCGGCGATCTCGCGAGGCTTTTTTCCGAGCGGCCGCGCGAGTACCATCGGAAGGTTGGTCGCCCAGTCGCCGTGAGCCGTATCGCGCGGGCGCTCGATGACCGGATCAGTGCCCTCGGGCGCACCGAGTGATCGCGCCGCGCGCAACAGCTCGGCGCGTATCTGATCAGTGGCAGTCATTCGGATTTCGGTTTTTTGGGCGCTGGCGCGGGCTTGGCGACGGGCTTGGATTCCGTCGCTGGCTTGCTATCCGTAGTAGACGTCGGCTTGGCATCGGAAGCAGAAGCTGGCTTCGCGCCTTCACCTGATTTTGGCGCGGCCTCGCCCCCCGCCGCGTTATCTGACTTGGCAGCCGCGGATTCCGAAGGGGCGGCGTCAGTCTTCGCCGCCGTGGAGGTCTGGTCCTTCTTCCCGTCCTTTCCGTAATCGGTGATATAGAAACCGGAGCCCTTGAAGACGAGGCCACCGCCCGCGGACAGCTGGCGCGCACCGACCTCACCGCAGACGGGACAGCTGACCTCGCCCGTCGCGATACCGATCGAGCGGTAGAATTTTTCGAACTCGTGGCCCCTTGGGCAACGAAACTCGTATGTGGGCATTTGTAATCGGGGAGAGAACCGCGGCCGGTCTTACAAGTTACCGAGAGAGGAGTGTCGTCTCAAGGCGACGCGGCGCGCATCTCAGAGCGGTGGCTGGTAAAAACCCCAGCGAGCGCCGAACGTGCGGGAGATTTCTTCAACGGTTGCGCGGGCGCGCACGGCGTCGATGATGAGCGGCATGATTGGCGTCGCCGCATCCCGCAAAACGGCATCGTCGAGCGCCCCCAGGGCGGCCGAAACCGCCCCGGCGTCGCGCGCGGTCCGTACCCGCGCCACGCTTTCCACCTGTGCGCGCTCCAGCGCCGAGTAGTCGGGCGCCGGAATTGAGAGCGGCTCGGCTTCGTCGGTGTAGCTGTTGACGCCGACGATCACGGTTTCGCCGCCCTCGATGCGGAGCTGGTGCTCGTAAGCGCTGCGCGCGATCTCTTCCTGAAAGAATCCCGCCGCGATCGCAGCTTCAGAGCCACCGAGAGCATCCACCCTTGCAATGAGGTCGCTTGCGCGCGCTTCGAGCTCGGACGTGAGACGCTCGACGTAGTAGCTGCCGGCGAGCGGGTCGGCTGTGTTGGCCGCGCCCGACTCGAAGGCAACGATCTGCTGCGTCCGGAGGGCGAGCGTCGCCGCCTCGGCGGTAGGCAGGGCGAGCGCCTCGTCATATCCGTTGGTGTGGAGCGACTGCGTGCCCCCCAGCGTCGCGGCGAGCGCCTGAACCGTCACGCGCACGACGTTGTTGAGCGGCTGCTGTGCGGTGAGCGTGACGCCGCCGGTCTGAGTGTGGAAGCGAAGCCGGCAGCTCGCGTCGGACGCGCCGAAGCGCTCGCGCATGATGCGCGCATACATCCGGCGCGCGGCGCGAAACTTAGCCACCTCCTCGAACAGATCGCTGTGCGCCGCGAAAAAGAACGACAGTCGCGGCGCGAAGCTGTCCACCTCGAGACCCGACTTGATCGCTCGTTTCACGTACTCGATCGTGTTGGCCAGCGTGAAGGCGAGCTCCTGGACGGCAGTCGCCCCTGCCTCCCGAATGTGGTAACCCGATATCGAGATGGGATTCCAGTTCGGCACCTCGGCGGCGCAGAACCGGAACGTGTCGGCGATGAGCGACATGCTCGGACCGGGCGGATAGATGTAGGTGCCACGGGCGATGTATTCCTTGAGGATGTCGTTCTGGATCGTGCCGCTGATCCGGTCGCGGGGGATTCCCCGCTCTTCCGCCACCACGATGTACATCGCGAGGAGTGTGGCCGCGGTGGCGTTGATCGTCATCGACGTCGACACCTCGTCCAGCGGAATCGAGTCGAGCAGAACATGCATGTCCTCGACGCTGTCAATCGCCACTCCGGCGCGCCCGACTTCTCCCGCCGAGCGCGGCGAATCGGAATCGAGTCCCATTTGCGTGGGAAGATCGAACGCCACTGACAGTCCCGTCTGGCCCGCGGAGAGAAGAAAGCGGAAGCGCTCGTTGGTGCCTGCGGCGCTCCCAAAGCCCGCATACTGGCGCATCGTCCACAGCCGACCGCGGTACATCGATGCCTGTACGCCGCGCGTGTACGGCCAGCTCCCGGGATCGGCGAGGTCGCGCGCGTACTCCAGCGCGGTGTCCTCCGGTCGGTAAACGGTCTTTATCGGAATGCCGGAGGGAGAGAGCCTGGTCTCCGGCTCGCGTCGGGTCACACTTTCGGGCAGCGTCGCCGGCCGGGCTTCACGCTCCTACTGCACCCGCCAGCGGACTCGCTCCCGCTGATTTCCCGGCCAGCATCGTGCGCGCCGCTTCGACGTCGTTCTTGCTGCCGATGAAGAGCGGAGTGCGTTGGTGGAGCTCCGTCGGCTGAATGTCCATGATGCGTTGAACCCCGTCCGTCGCCGCACCGCCCGCCTGCTCGACGATGAAGGCGAGGGGGTTCGCCTCATAGAGGAGACGGAGCTTGCCGCGCTTGTTCTTCCGGTTCGCCGGATACGCAAAGAGACCGCCGCCGAGGAGGTTGCGGTGGAAATCGGCGACAAGAGAGCCCACGTACCGGGTGTTCATCGGTTGCCGTCCGCCGTCCTGTCCGCGATAAAACCGCATCAGGCTCTGCACCGGCGCCTCCCACTGATCCTGGTACGAGTCGTTCACGGACAGGTAACGTCCGGTGTCGGGACTGCGAATGTTGGGGTGCGACAGGAGGAACTCTCCGAGCGACGGATCGAGCGTGAAGCCGTGCGCGCCCTGGCCGGTGGTGTACACGAGCATCGTGCTTGATCCGTAGATCACGTAGCCGGCGGCGACCTGGCGGCGTCCGGGCTGCAGCATGTCTTCCATGTCTCCGCGGCTGCCGCGCGTGATTTTTCGTACGACGGAAAAAATTGTCCCGACCGGAACGTTTACATCGATGTTCGAGCTGCCGTCGAGTGGATCGAAGAGCAGGCAGTACTTGCCGCAGCGGAAGTTCTCGGGGATGTCGATGATCCCCGACTCCTCCTCCGACGCCATCGCGCAAAGCCGGCCGCCGTGATCCACGGCCTTGATGATGATCTCGT
>JACCRL010000375.1 GCA_013813605.1 Gemmatimonadaceae bacterium | reverse complement strand
CTACGAGCTTGCCCTGCGCGAGAAGCGCGGCGGGGGCGGTGGCGGAGGAGGCGGGGGTGGCGGCGGAAGCAACACCACGCCACAACCCTCACCTGCTGCAAGTCCGAATCAACGGCCGGCCCCAAAGCCCGTTCGCGGCATGACGCCGCAGCAGGCGGAGGCAATTCTGAACGCCGCAGAGTCAGAGGAGACCGACGTCCAGGGAAAGAAACAGCGGCGCAACGTTCCCGCGCCTCCGCGGGGAAGAGACTGGTAACTTGATCTCACGATGAGATCGATCGAGATCCTCCCAGCTGCCGTTGCCGACCAGATCGCCGCTGGCGAGGTCGTCGAGCGGCCGTCCTCCGTCGTGAAGGAGCTGCTCGAAAATTCCATCGATGCAGGCGCCTCGATCGTGGACATCGTGATCGAGGATGGGGGCCGCAAGATGATTCGCGTGAGCGACGATGGCTGTGGAATGCCGGCGGCCGACGTCCCGCTCGCTCTTTCGCGTCACGGGACGTCAAAGATCCGCGCTGCCGCCGACCTCGTCGGTGTCGGCACGTTTGGCTTTCGGGGAGAAGCTCTGCCGGCAATCGCATCGGTGTCGCGACTGACCATCGAGACCGCGGAGGTCGACGGGCAGGGAACCGCGATGAATGTTGCCGGCGGCCACGCTGACGCTCCCGCACCAACCGCGCGCCGGCGCGGCACCACCGTCTCGGTCGGGCAGCTGTTCTACAACATCCCCGCGCGGCTCAAGTTTCTGCGCAGCGCGCGCTCGGAGTGGCGCGGCGCTGTCGAATCGATTACCGCCCTCGCGCTTACACGCCCGGCAGTTCGCATCAGCGTCACGCACGACGGCAAGAGCGCCCTCAACCTGCCGCCGGTATCGAGTCTGCGCTCGAGGCTGGCCGGCATCTGGGGCGGGCGCTACGCGGAAGATCTCCTCGACGTCGACGATGTCGCCGGAGAATTTCATACCAGCGGCCTCGTGCAGCGCCCTGCCGATGTCGGCACTTCGACACGGCGGGCGTTCCTCTCCATCAACGGACGGGCGGTTCGTGATGCCGGCATCGCGCGGGCAGTGGAGGCAGCTTATCGCTCGACGATCGTTGCCGGCGTGCGTCCATCTTTCTTTCTCGACGTCACTGTTCCATCGGATTCCGTCGATGTGAACGTGCACCCCGCCAAGGCGGAGGTTCGCTTCCGCGACCGCTGGACCGTCGAGCGCGCCGTGGAGTCGGCCGTCAGGCGCGCACTCGGGAACTTCGACAGTGGCGCGTCGCTCGGCTTCAGGCCGCAGGGCTTTGTTTTCCGCGGTGAAACGGGAGCCCCCAATCCCGGACCGGAGATTCTGTCGCCCCCAACCGACAGCGATGTGCCGCTGTTCGCGGCGGAAAATGGCAACGGCGCGCACGCTGACGGCGATCCGGACGCGCACGGGGCGGCGGCCGTAATTCCTCCCCTCTTCCAGCTTCGCCGCACTTACATCGCCTTCGAGCACGAAGACGGTCTCGTCCTCATCGACCAGCACTCGGCGCAGGAGCGCGTGCTGTACGAGCAGTTCATGAACACGCTCGAGAGTGGATCGGCACCCGCGCAGCGACTGCTGTTGCCAATCACCCTGCACCTGGGGCCAGCCGAAGGGGAAGCGCTTGACGCCAATCGCGAGTACCTGGAGCGTCTTGGCTTCGAGGTCGAGGGATTCGGCGGCAACACTCTCATCGTCAACACGGTGCCAATGCCTCACCCGAGATTCGATGCGGAGCGCTGCCTCCGGGAAACGCTCGACGCACTCACCGGGGATCGCGTCGCCGGCGCTGCGGCGCAACACGAGCGGCTGGCGGCAACGGTGGCGTGCAAGGCGGCGATCAAGGCGGGCGAGGAGCTTTCGCAGGCGGAGATGCGGTCACTGTTCGCGGCGCTCAGGGATACGAGGCTGCCCGCGCACGATGTTCATGGAAGGTCGACGATCGTGCATCTCACCTGGGACGAGGTCGAGCGCCGCTTTGGAAGGCGCTAGCCTTCGCGTGATCTGCGGACCGACGGCGGCAGGAAAATCCGCCATCGCAACTGATCTCGCTGCTGAGTACGGGGCGACGATCGTTAGCGCCGACTCGCGTCAGGTCTATCGTGGATTCGACATCGGCACCGCGAAGCCCTCGCGCGAGTTGCGCTCTCGCGTTCCCCATTGTGGCATCGATACGGCCGAGCCGGTGGAGCGGTACTCGGCGGCGCGCTGGGCGGGCGAGGCTGATCGCTGGATAGGCGAAGCGGAGCGATCCGGGAGAGTGCCGCTGATCGTTGGTGGAACTGGCCTCTACATCCGCTCACTCGTCGAGCCGTTTGCCGAATCGCCCGTGCTCGATACCGTCCGTCGCGAGCGGCTGGCAGCCGAGCTCGGCGGAAAATCAATTGCCGAGCTGCAGCGCTGGTGTGAGGCACTCGATCGACCGCGCGCTCATCTCGGCCGCACGCAGCTTCTGCGGTCGATCGAGACGGCTCTCCTCTCCGGTACGAAGCTGAGCGATGCGCACGCACGTGCGCGCACGGCACCGTCGCGCGCCCGATGGGGAAGGGCGCGCTACCTCGTCGTCGACGCTGGCGAGACATCCGCGGACCGAATCGCGCGGCGGGCGCGCGAGATGTTCGACGGCGGCTGGGTGGAGGAGGTGAGCGCCCTCATGCAAAACGTTCCCGCCGATGCGCCGGCGTGGAAATCCGCCGGCTACGCCGCGGTGCGCGCGCTCGCTGAAGGAAAGCTCGATTTGTCATCGGCGGTGGAGAAGGTCATTATTGAGACACGACAGTACGCCAAACGACAGCGCACCTGGTTCAGGCACCAGCTGCCTGCAGATACCGTAACGCGATTGGATCCGGGTGGCTCGCCAGCGCAGCAAAGGGCCGCCGTGCGTGAATGGTGGGAGAAGTCCGAGTGAAGATCGGCATCACGTGTTACCCGACGTACGGCGGATCCGGGGCGGTCGCGACCGAGCTCGGCATCGCCCTCGCCGACCGCGGGCACGAAGTCCACTTCATCACTTACCGCCAGCCGTTCCGGCTGCCGGCGTTTCTCCCCCGCGTCTTCTTTCACGAAGTTGACGTCGGGCGATACCCGCTCTTCGAGTATCCGCCCTACGACCTCGCGCTCGCCGTCCGAATGCACGAAGTGGTGCGCACGCACGGCCTCGAGCTGCTGCACTGCCACTACGCCATCCCCCACGCGACAAGCGCGTGGATCGCACGTGAGATGCTGCGCGAGACGGGCGAAGACGTTCACCTGATCACCACGCTTCACGGGACTGACATCACGATTGTCGGACAGGACCCGTCGTTCTTTCCCATCACCAAGTTCTCGATCGAGAAGTCGGACCGCATCACCGCCGTTTCGAACTACCTGCGGGACGAGACTGTTCGCTCGTTCGGCTGCGCCGGCCACGGCGTCGAAGTGATCCACAACTTCATCGACCCCGCCGTTTACGACCGTGAGAAGTATCCGCCGCTGCTTCGCGACCAGTTCGGGCCCAACCGTCCGGTTCTGATGCACGTTTCCAACTTCCGCGCCGTGAAGCGCGTGCGCGACGTGATCCGCATCTTCGCGCTCGTGACCAAACATGTGCCCGGTGTGCTGGTGATGGTTGGCGACGGCCCCGACCGCGCCGCCGCCGAAGAAGAGGCGCGCGCACTCGGCGTCGAGAATTCTGTTTCGTTCCTCGGCAAGCTGGAAGTCGTCGCACCGCTGCTTGCTGGCGCGGACCTGTTCCTCCTGCCGAGCCAGAGCGAGTCGTTCGGATTGAGCGCGCTGGAGGCGCTTGCCTCCGGGGTGCCGGTCGTCGGTACGAATGCAGGCGGCCTGCGCGAAGTGGTGACCGATGGCGAGACGGGCGCGCTCTGCGGCGTTGGCGACGTCGAGGGAATGGCGAGCGCAGCCGTCGAGCTGTTGAAGGACCCCGACCGGTGGTCTCGCGCCAGCCGCGCCGCGATCGACGATGCGCGCACACGCTTCTCGCGCGATGCAATCGTCACCAAATACGAATCACTCTATCGCACACTGTTTCCGGGAAAGGCGGCATGAACGTATTTCAGGCACTCGTACTGGGACTGGTCCAGGGTCTCTCGGAGTTCCTGCCGATCAGCAGCTCGGCGCACCTGTTCCTGACACCCTGGTTCTTCGGCTGGACGTCACGCGGACTCGCGTTTGATGTCGCGCTCCACATCGGGACGCTGTCGGCGGTGCTCTGGTACTTTCGCGCCGAATGGCTGGCGCTGATCAGGGCGGCGATCGCGCTCGTCCGCACCCGCCAGGTGGATGACAACGAGAAGCACCGCGTTCTCTTCCTGATCATCGCCACGATTCCCGGAGCGATCGGCGGCGTGCTGCTTCAGTCGAGAGCCGAATCCACCTTTCGGAACCCGCAGCTGATCGGCACCACGTTGATCATCATGGGAATCCTGCTCTGGGCAGTGGACAGGTTCATGCCGCGCCTCCGCCCGCTCGGCGAGATGCGGTATGTGGACGCTGCGCTGATCGGCCTTTCGCAGGTGGTCGCGCTCATCCCCGGCGTCTCCCGTTCCGGCTCGACGATCACCACCGGTCGCGCGCTCAGGTTCGACCGTGCCGCCGCGGCCAAGTTCAGCTTCCTGATGAGCATGCCGATCACCTTCGCAGCGATCGTCTACGAGGCGCCCAAAGCGGTGCAGGAAGGCGCATCGGTGCTGCCGCTCGTCGTTGGCGTCATCGCGTCGGCGCTCAGCGGGTGGCTGGCGATCGCCGTCCTGATGCGATTCCTGAGCAGGCACGGCTATGGCGTTTTCGCCGCCTACCGCGTTGCGCTCGGCATCCTGGTGCTGGCGGTGCTGTACGCACGCGGGTGACGAAGCGACGTGGGATGGCGCGACGGGCGCGGAGCTCGAACGCCTCCTCGATGTGCCGCGCGTGCTCATCTTCGATTCCACCACTTCGACTCTCGACATCGCCCACGAGGAAGCGGCGGCCGGCGCTCCCGCCGGCACGGTCGTGATCGCCAACGAGCAGACAGCGGGAAGGGGTCGAGGCGGGAACAGCTGGTCTTCTCCGGCGGGCGCGGGGATCTGGATGACGCTGCTCGAGAGGCCGGCAGAGACCTCGGGGCTGGAAGTACTCTCGCTCCGCGTCGGAATGGCCGCCGCACGCTCGCTCGACTCGTTCGCCGAGGAGCCGGTGCGGCTCAAGTGGCCGAACGACATCTATCTCGACGACAGGAAGCTGGCTGGCACGTTGGTCGAAGCGAGGTGGCGTGACCAGTCGCTCGAATACGTCGCCATCGGATTCGGCGTGAACGTGGAGCAGCCACCCGAGAAGTCGGGCAGGGCAGGCCTCGACCACGGCACGCGCCGCCTCGACGTGCTCGGCGGGCTCGTTGCGGGCATGCGCGAGGCGGCGGCCGCGACCGGGTCGCTCACGCCGAGCGAGATCGAGGAGTTCGCCGCGCGGGACATTGCGCGCGGGCGCCACTGCACGGAGCCCGCGCGCGGCCGGGTTGCCGGCATCAGCGCGAGGGGTGAGCTTCTCGTCGCGCTCGCCGATACCGTCGCGCGCTTTCGGAGCGGGTCACTCGTGTTCGGAGAGGAGCAATGATTCTTGTTTTCGATGTCGGCAATTCAGAGATCACGATCGGGATCTTTGACGGCGAGAAATTGAAGTCGCACTGGCGCCTGACGACCGGCGCGGAGCGTACGGCCGACGAGCTCACCCTCCTCATTCAGTCCACCGTCGGCGCCGCCGCCCTCAAGCCGAAATCGATCAGGGGCACGGCGATCTGCTCGGTGGTGCCATCAGTTACGCAAAAGCTCGCCGACGCGTGCGAAAAAACGTTCGGCAAAAAATCGGTGCTGATTGACGCGCAGGCGAAGCTGCCGGTCAGGCTCGATGTGGAGGAGCCGCTGACCGTCGGCGCTGACCGCGTTGCGAACACGCTGGCCGCGAGCCGCATCCACAAGCGCGACGCGATCGTCGTCGATCTCGGCACCGCGACGACCTACGACTGCATCCTGGCCGACGGCACGTTTCTCGGGGGCGTTATCCAGCCGGGAATAATGATCTCGGCCGCCACCCTGTTCGCCCGCACGGCGCAGCTCGCGGCGACCGATATCGTTCCGCCAAAAAAGGTGATCGCCAGACGCACCGACGAATGCATCCGGGCCGGAGTTCTGCTCGGCGCGGTGGACTCGATAGACGGGCTGGTGCGCCGCATCAAGAAGGAGTGGCCGAACCGGAAGGCACCGATTGTCATTGCCACCGGCGGAATGGCGGAGACGGTGCAGCCCCTGACGACTGAGCTGGAGCTGGTCGATCCCTTCCTTACAATGAAGGGGATTCGCATCGGATACGAGCTGCTGACGGGTTGACTGGGCGGACAAAATTGGGTTAATTCCGCTCTTAGCACTCACCACCTACGAGTGCTAACAGGGCGAATCAGCACCTCGCCAATCCTTTCAGCAGAAGGGCTTTAAAACATGGCTACGAAAACCCAATCCAAGAGCAGCACCAACACCAAAGTCGCACCCCTCTCCGACCGCGTCATGGTCCGCGCGCTGGAAGATACTGAGCAGATGCGCGGCGGCCTCTTCATTCCGGACACCGCCAAGGAAAAGCCGCAGCAGGGCGAAATCATCGCCGTCGGCCCCGGCCGCTATGAGAAGGCCACGCGCGTCCCGATGGAGCTGAGCGTCGGTGACCGCGTCCTGTACGGAAAGTACAGCGGCAGCGAAGTCACGATCGACAACGAACAGTATCTGATTCTCCGCGAGTCCGATGTTCTCGCGGTGATCGGTTAACCTCCCAACCAGAGCAATCAAATGGCAGCCAAGGAACTACACTTTAACGTCGATGCGCGCGCGGCACTCAAGCGCGGCGTCGATCAGCTGGCGGAGGCCGTCAAGGTCACGCTCGGCCCCAAGGGCCGTAATGTCGTAATCGACAAGAAGTTCGGCGCACCGACCGTCACCAAGGACGGCGTCACCGTCGCCAAGGAGATCGAGCTTTCGGATCCGCTCGAGAACATGGGCGCGCAGATGGTGAAGGAAGTCGCGACCAAGACGTCCGACCTCGCCGGAGACGGCACCACCACCGCCACGATCCTGGCGCAGGCGATCTTCCGCGAAGGCCTCAAGAACGTCACCGCCGGCGTCAACCCGATGGCGATCAAGCGCGGCATCGACGCTGCGGTTACGGCAGTCGTCGAAGAGCTGAAGAAGATGAGCGTCCCGACGAAGGGCAAGAAGGAAATCGCCCAGGTCGGTTCCATCTCCGCCAACAACGACAAGGAGATCGGTGATCTGATTTCCGAGGCGATGGAAAAGGTCGGCAAGGATGGCGTCATCACCGTCGAAGAGGCAAAGGGCCTCGAGACGACGCTCGAGACCGTCGAGGGAATGCAGTTCGACCGCGGTTACCTCTCGCCGTACTTCGTCACCGATCCCGAGAAGATGGAAGCCGTTCTCGAAGACGCGATGATCCTCATTCACGACAAGAAGATCTCGTCGATGAAGGATCTGCTCCCGATCCTCGAGAAGGTTGCCCAGCTCGGCAAGCCGCTGCTCATCATCGCCGAGGATATCGAGGGTGAGGCACTGGCGACGCTGGTCGTCAACAAGCTTCGTGGCACGCTCCGCGTCGCCGCGGTGAAGGCTCCGGGATTCGGCGTTCGCCGCAAGGCGATGCTCGCCGACATCGCGACGCTGACCAATGGACAGGTCATCTCCGAGGAAGTCGGCTTCAAGCTCGAGAACGCGGTCGTGACCGACCTTGGCCGTGCCAAGCGAATCGTCGTCGACAAGGACAACACCACGCTGATCGATGGCGCCGGTGACGACGACAAGATTCAGGGCCGTATCAAGGAGATCAAGGGCGCGATCGAGAAGACAACCTCCGATTACGACAAGGAAAAGCTCCAGGAGCGCCTCGCCAAGCTGGCCGGCGGCGTCGCGGTGATTAACGTCGGTGCCGCAACCGAGAGCGAGATGAAGGAAAAGAAGGCTCGCGTCGAGGACGCGCTGCACGCCACGCGCGCAGCGGTGGAAGAGGGAATCGTCCCCGGCGGCGGCGTCGCGCTCATCCGCGCGCAGAAGTCGCTCAAGAACCTCAAGCTGTCGGAGCACGACGAGCAGATCGGTGTCGACATCATCCGTCGCGCCATCGAGGAGCCGATGCGCATGATCGTTCAGAACGCCGG
>JACCRL010000364.1 GCA_013813605.1 Gemmatimonadaceae bacterium | reverse complement strand
CCCCAGCCCGAGGCGGCGGCAGCTGCGGAGACTTCGGTCGGCGAGGACGGGAAGCCGGACGTTCAGCCGGTAGAGAGGGTCAACAAGCGCCTCGAGTTTCCCGCCGCCAGCGCGAGCGAAACGGAGGAGCAGGCAGCGCCGCCGCTCCGCCCGGGGCTCGTCGTCGGCGGAACGGAATCGGCGCTCTTTGCGGGCGCCATCGCCCAGCTCGGATCCCTCGAGGAAATCGCGCAGAAGGTAAAGGAGTGCCGGCGTTGCCCGCTGTATGCGACCGCCACTCACCCCGTCCCAGGCGAGGGGAACCCGCAGGCCGACCTCGTCTGCGTTGGCGAAGCCCCGGGGGCCAACGAGGATGCGACCGGCCGGCCCTTTGTCGGCGCGGCCGGCCAGCTGCTGACGAAGATTCTCGCCGCGATCAACCTGCCGCGCGAAGACGTCTTCATCGTCAACGTCCTGAAACACCGCCCGCCCGGCAACCGCAATCCCCGGCCAGAGGAGGTCGAGGCCTGCAGTCCCTACCTGGTCCGCCAGCTGGAGATCATCAGGCCGAAAGTAATCGTTGCGTTCGGGACGTTTGCCGCGCAGACTCTACTGGAGACGAAGACGCCGCTCGGGCAGCTGAGAGGGTTTGTCCACCGGTACCACGGAACGCCCCTCATCGTAACTTTTCACCCCGCCGCGCTGCTCAGAAACCCGGCCTGGAAACGCCCCACTTGGGAAGATGTCAAGCTCGCCCGTAGAATACTCGATAGCGCCTCCGGCGCGTGATCCGTACAAGGAACGCCGCCCGCCCTACTCGGAAGACGCCGAGCAGGCGGTGCTGTCGGCCATGCTCATGGACGCCGACGCGATTCTCCGCTCGACGGAGTTTCTCGACGACACGATGTTCTATCGCGAGGGACACCGCCGGATTTTCCGCGCCATGGTCGCCCTCAGCGAGCGCGGCGATGTAGTCGATCCGCTGACGCTCTCCGAGGAGCTCTCGCGGAGCGGATCTCTCGAAGGCGTCGGTGGCAAGGATTACATCGGCTTCCTCGTCGATGCGGTTCCGACTGCGGCGAATATTGAATACCACGCCCGCATCGTTCGCGAGAAGGCGCTCAGGCGCCGGCTGATCGAAGTATCCACCGCAATCGTCAGCGAAGCATTCGAATCGGCGGCACCGGCGACGGAGCTGCTCGACGAAGCCGAGCATCGGATCTTCGAAGTAAACCAGAGCCGCGGCGCGGAGGGCTTCACGCGCATCAAGGAGCTCCTCTGGCCGACGATGGAGCGGATCGAGGAGATCCAGCGAGGCGGCGGTTCGATCACGGGCGTCGCGAGCGGATTCAAGGATCTCGATGAGCTCACCGCAGGTTTCCAGCCTTCGGATCTCATCATCGTCGCCGGGAGACCGTCGATGGGAAAAACAGCCTTCGTGCTCAACATCGCGCAGAACGCCGCGCTCGACAACTCGGTGCCCGTCGCGTTCTTCTCGCTCGAGATGAGCAAGGAGCAGCTCGTGCAGCGTCTGCTCACATCCGAGGGCCGCGTCGACGCGCAGCGGCTCCGCAAAGGCCGGCTGCACGACGAGGAGTTCGTTCGCCTCGGCCGCGCCGCCGGCATTCTGAGCCACGCGCCGATCTGGATCGACGACACGCCGGGTATGACTCTGCTCGAGATGCGCTCCAAGGCGCGCCGCCTCAAGATGGAACACAACATCGGGATGGTGGTCGTGGATTACCTGCAGCTGATGCAGGGGCCGACCAACACCGAGAGCAGGCAGCAGGAGATCAGCTACATCTCGCGCTCGCTCAAGGCGCTCGCCCGCGAGCTCCGCGTGCCAGTGGTGGCGCTGTCGCAGCTGTCGCGCGCTCCCGAGCAGCGCACTGGCGAGAATAAGCGGCCGCAGCTCTCCGACCTGCGCGAATCGGGCGCGATCGAGCAGGACGCCGACCTGGTGATGTTCATCTACCGGCAGGAAGTCTACGACGGCCCCACGGACAAGGATGGAAATCCGCTCGAGGGCAGGGCGGAGATCATCATCGGCAAGCAGCGTAACGGGCCGACCGGGATGGTAAACCTCTTCTTCAACAAGACCTACACGCGCTTCGAGAGCTACTCGCCCCGCCTGGCGCAGTGAGCCCCAAAGCGAAAACGGTTTACCGCTGCACTAACTGCGGCGCCGATCACCCCAAGTGGGCCGGTCGCTGCGATGTGTGTGGCGAGTGGAACTCGCTCGTCGAAGAGATGGCTACGAGCGCGGCTGCGGCCAGCGCATCGTCCCGCCGGGTACGCGGACAGAAATCGCTCTCCGAAGGCGGGAGCGTCGCGCCGACGCCACGGTTGCGC
>JACCRL010000344.1 GCA_013813605.1 Gemmatimonadaceae bacterium | reverse complement strand
GGTGGTACTCGAGCAATATCCTCGGCAACCGCGACGGCGAGGTGCTCGACGATCCTCAGTCGTTCAAGACCAAGGAGGAATCCAAGCTCAGCGTTCTGCACACGATTCTTCAGCCGGAGCTCTACCCGGATCTGTACAAGGATTTCGCGCACGTGGTGCGTATCAACTACTACCCGCCCCGCGGCGACAACAAGGAAGGCTGGGACAACATCGACATCGTCGGTTGGATGAACTACCCGATGCAGATCAAGATCAACTTCCTCTGCCGGGACTCGATTCTCGCCGCTCCGATCGTCCTCGACCTTGCTCTGTTCTCGGACTTCGCGCAGCGGGCGGGGATGAAGGGAATCCAGGAGTGGCTGTCTTTCTACTACAAGAGCCCGATGGCCGCGCCGGGACTGCAGCCGGAGCACGATCTCTTCATCCAGCAGACAAAGCTGAAGAACACGCTTCGCCACCTGATGGGCGAAGATCAGATAACGCACCTCGGACTGGAGTATTACGCATGATCTCCCTCCGTCACACCGCGCTCCTGATGCTGTCGCTCGCGTCGGCTGGCTGCGGCAAGAATCCGAAGGCGCTCGACGTTCGCCTCTGGTCGGACAACTACACTTTCCGCGTCACTGTCGATCCGATGCCGCCGCGCGCCATGGAGCAGACGCCTTACCGCATCGTCGTCCTGGACAAGAAGTCCGGCCAGCCAATTGAGACCGGCGAAGGCCGAATCTTCGCCACCAGCAAGGACGGTGCGAACACGAACGACGGCTTCAAGAAAGAGAAGGAGCTCGGCACTTACTCGGGGCGCCTCTTCTTCGCCACGACGGGTGACTGGGCGATGGCGATCCAGTTTCGCCGCGAAAAGAACCAGCGCATGCCGCTCGAGAGAGTCGACTGGATCCAAGGGGTACGCCCCGAGAGCGAGCCCGGCAGCTAGAGAATGCGCCACTTCTTCAGGACCCAGCTCACGCCTGTCGATGTTCTGCGCATCGCGGATACGTTCTTTCCGACGGTTCCTCTCGAGCGGAACGGCCACACTGCGCGCTCGCGCACCTTCAGCGGAGCACTCGGCACTCTGAACCTGGCGGTGAGAAAGGAAGGCGGGCACTACACCTTCGTCGAAATCTCCACCGACCAGATGGGTGAGAGCAGGCTTGACCGCAACGCCAAGAAGTTCTTTGTCGAGCTGCACCGCACGGGAGATCCCGCACACCGCATCGAAGCGGCGTACTAGAGTGGCGCGGACAGGCAATCCAGCACCGCGGCCGGCCAAGTTCCACGGCGACACGCGCACGCCGGTGCGCGGCATGCTTTCGCCCGATGTCAGGCTCGAGCTCTACTACTACATGCGGCTCACGCGGACGCTCGAAGAGCGGCTCGTCAATCTCTACCGGCAGACCAAGGTCGTCGGCGGTCTCTTCCGCTCGCTCGGACAGGAAGCGTGCGCGGTGGGCAGCGCCTTCGCGCTCGACCGCTCGAAGGGAGACATTCTTTCGCCGCTGATCAGGAATCTGGGGTCGATGCTGGTGCAGGGCGCCAAGCCCGCGGAGATCATCCGTCAGTACATGGCGAAGGGCGACTCGCCGACGCGGGGCAGGGAGCTGAACATCCACTACGGCGATCTGGTGCGCGGTTTTGTGGGCCAGATCTCCCACCTCGGAGACATGGTGCCGGTGATGGCGGGCGTGTCTCTGTCCTTCAAGATGCGGAAGCAGGACCGCGTTGCTCTCGTCTATGTCGGCGACGGAGCAACATCAACGGGAGCATTTCACGAGGGAATCAACTTCGCCGCGGTGCAGCGCTGCCCGCTCGTCGTGGTGGTGGAGAATAACGGGTACGCTTACTCGACGCCGCTGCGGAAGCAGACGGCGGCGAAACAGCTCGTCGACAAGGCGATCGGATACGGCATCGCCGGAGAGCGCGCCGACGGGAACGATGTGCTCGCGGCGTACGAAGTGACGAAACGCGCTGTCGACCGCGCGCGTGCGGGCGGGGGCGTGACGCTCATCGAGCTCGTGACGTACCGGCGAAAGGGCCACGCCGAGCACGACAACCAGTCCTACGTCCCGGCGGGCGAGATCGACAAGTGGGCCGCCGAAAACGATCCGATCGATCGCTATGTGAAGCGCATGCTGACGGAAGGGCTGGTGAAGGAGGACGAGCTGAAGACGATCGATGCCCAGATCGGCGCCGAGATAGACCGCGCGACCGACGAAGCCGAAGCATCGCCGATGCCTGAGCCGGACGACGCGCTGGTGGGAGTGTACGCCGACCCCGCCGTGATTCCGCCGCTCTGGTTCAGGGAGGGAGTGAAGTCGGCCGTCGAGGTGAACGAGCGGCCATCGAGCTGGGGAACGCACGATGTCTGAGATCACCTATCTCGAAGCGATCAGGGAAGCTCTGTTCGAGGAAATGGAGCGCGACGAGAATGTCTTCTGCCTCGGTGAGGACATTGGCGCGTACGGCGGTGCGTTCAAGGTCACCGAGGGTCTGCTGGCGAAGTACGGGGAAGAGCGCGTCATCGACACGCCCATCTCCGAGGCGGCGATCATCGGCGCGGCGGCCGGTGCGGCGCACATGGGCATGCGCCCCGTCTGCGAGATGCAGTTCATCGACTTCATCTCGACCGGCTACGACATGCTCACCAACTACGTCGCGACGGCCCGTTACCGCGCGATGCTGCCGTGTCCGATGGTGGTGCGCGGGCCGAGTGGCGGGTATGTGCGCGGAGGGCCGTTCCACTCACAGAACCCGGAGGCCGCGTTTCTGCACACGCCTGGTCTCAAGATCGTTTATCCGGCGACCGCGAGCGATGCGAAAGGTCTCATGAAGTCGGCCATCCGCGACGAGGACTGCGTGCTCTACTTCGAGCACAAGTATCTCTACCGCCGCATCAAGGAAGAGATGCCGGCGGGTGATCACACGGTGCCGATCGGGAAGGCGCGCGTGGCGAGAGAGGGGAAGGACATCTCGATAATCACTTACGCGGCGACGGTCTGGAAGGCGCTCGAGGCGGCGGAGCAGGTGGAGAAGGAGGACGGTCTCTCCGTCGAGGTAATCGACCTGCGTACGCTGCTGCCGATGGATGACGAGGCGATCGTCGCGACGGTCAAGAAGACGAACCGTGTGCTGATCGTTCACGAGGACACGCGAACGGGCGGCGTTGCGGGCGAGATTGCCGCGCGCATCAACGAGACTTGCTTCGAGTGGCTCGACGCGCCGGTCCTGCGCATCACGGCCGCCGACGTGCCGCTGCCCTACTCGCCACCGCTCGAGGACTACGTGCTGCCGCAGACGCTCGACATCGTGACGGGAATCAGGAAGCTGGCCAGCTACTGATGGCCTCCGTGCCGCCGCCCGACACCGGACGAACGGCGCGCAATGTTGGCGTCGGCTGCGTGACGACGGTGGCGGGTTTTTTCAGCGGGGCGATGATCGCAGTGTTCATCGCGAAGTTCGTTGGAAGTGCGCAGGGCTGCCGCCCGCCTGAGGGGCTTCCGGCGTGCAACTGGTGGGTGTATGCTGGTATTGGCGCCGCGCTCGGTGCCGTGTCGCTGCCCTTTCTGGCCCTGACGCGACTGAACCGGATAAGCTCGATCAACGAGGGTAAGGAGACAGAGTGGCACGCGTAGACGTCATCATGCCCCAGATGGGCGAATCGATCGCCGAAGGGACACTGTCGAAGTGGCTCAAGAAGGTGGGCGACGAGATCAGGCGCGACGAGCCCATCTTCGAGATCTCGACCGACAAGGTGGACGCGGAGATTCCGGCGCCCTCCGCGGGAGTGCTCGCGGAGATCATCGTCAAGGAAGGCGAGACGGTGGCGGTGCAGACGGTCGTGGCGCGCATCGAAACCGAGAAGGGTGCGGCGGTGAGCGCTTCGGCGCCCGGGTCCGCGCCGG
>JACCRL010000323.1 GCA_013813605.1 Gemmatimonadaceae bacterium | reverse complement strand
GTCCGCCCTGACTTCGTGGTTTCGCCGTCGTGGCGCGACGAGTTTTACCGCCGTCTCCAGACTCAGAGTGTCACGATCGATCGCGCCCAGTATGAGAAAGCCGGCACGGAGATCGACCGCCTGCTCAGCAACACTGTCGCGCGGCTGGCATTCGGCGATTCGACCGCAAAACGGCGCGGGCTCGCGGAAGATCTGCAGCTTACCAGGGCCGTCGAAGCTTTGCGACAGAGCCGGACGCAGCAGGAGTTGTTCGTGTTCGCCCGACAGTACAACGCGCCAGTAGCTTCGACGCCGTCGCGCTAGCGCCCGCTGTTCCGGAGCAAAGGCCGCCCTCGGCAGGGGGCGGCCTTTTCCGTTAATATCCGGATGTTCTTCAAGGGGGTTCAATGGGTGGTTTGATAGTCCTGGCGGTCATAGTAGTACTCGGAATCCTGATCGCGACCAAGTCGTTCAAGGTCGTCGGCCAGGCCGAGGTGATGGTGATCGAGCGGCTCGGGCGGTTCCACCGCCTGGCCAGATCCGGCTTCAACATTCTGATTCCATTCGTCGAGCTGCCGCGCACCATCGACGTCCGCTATTTCGAGAGCGATGTCAGCGGCCTCAAGCGTGTGACCTCCGGGCACACGGCGCGCATCGACCTGCGCGAGCAGGTGCTCAACTTCCCCAGCCAGCCGGTGATCACCAAGGACAACGTCACCATCGACATCGACGCAGTCATTTACTACCGCGTTGCTGATCCGCAGAAGGCGACCTACTCGGTGCAGAATCTTCCTTACGCGCTGGAGACGCTCACGCGAACGACGCTGCGCAACATCGTCGGTGAGATGGAGCTCGACTCGACGCTGGGCAGCCGGGACGTGATCAACCAGCGCATGCGCGAGGTGATCGAGGAAGCATCGATTGGTTGGGGAGTGGACGTGACGCGCGTCGAGCTGCAGTCGATCGAGCCACCGCGCGACATTCAGCAGTCGATGGAGCTGCAGATGCGTGCCGAGCGCGAGCGTCGGGCGGCTGTCACCAACGCCGAGGCGGGAAAGAGAGCGGCAATTCTCGAGGCCGAGGGCGTGCGCGAGTCACAGGTGCGGCGCGCCGAGGGCGAGCGCGATGCTTCGATTCTGCGCGCGAACGGACTTGCCGAGGCCAGACTTTCGATGGCGAATGCCGAGGCGGAGGCGATCGCCAAGATCGGTGCTGCCCTGCCCGAGGGACAGGCGGCAATGTACCTGCTCGGCATGAAGTATCTCGAGGCGTTGCCAACGCTGGCACAGGGAAAGAACGCGACGATCTTTTTGCCGGCGGAAGCGGCGGGAGTGATGGGCGCGATTGGCGGGCTGCGCGAGCTGGTGAGCCGCGCCGGGCAGAAGACGCTCGACCACGCCGACGGACGAGAGCGTCCCCTTGCGAAGGGTCCGCTCGACCCGAAGGACAAGGGTTAGCTTGGCCGACGTCACAAAAGCGCGCGCCGAACACATCGCGCGCTCACATCCCTGCGGCAGCTGCAAGGAGTACAGCTGGAAGAAGCTCAGAGTGGCGAAGGCGAGCGAGGCTCACCAGAAGACGCTCGGCGAATTCTGGCATGTCACGCGGATCTGCGGGGTGTGCGGCGCGCACGATGATGTGGGGCTCGACCGCGAAGGCGATGTTGTCTATGGGGGAACTGCTTAATCGCAGTTGCGCCCGCCTTACCGCGCTGTGGGTTAGCCAGCTATCTAACGGATCTTGCCGATTCCCGGGATTGAGTACGAGAATGGCCACCAATCCTTATTCGAGTACTTCTTCCCAAAAACCTGGGTGAGGACCGGCCGCGGATCCTCCGCCCGCACCACGACATCGATCCTGTCCGCCAGCAACACCGGCCGCGTGTATTCCCGGTAGCGTCGAAAGCCGCGGCAGAAGCAAAGCGGCCCCGGCCGGCTGAGATCTCCGAGCAGGATGTCGGGCAGCCCGATGATGTGGAGCGCGTAGAAAAAGTTCAGCGTCGAGAACCGCGGCAGATCGCTCTGCCGCATGTTACGCGGGAAGTTCGCGTGCTTCCCCCACTGGACGTTCATGGCGACCTGAGACCGCGGCCACTTCGCGTGCAGAATGCGCTTGTGCCAGTACGACCATACCTCGACCGGCGCGGCGGTCGAGTCGTACCCGACCCAGATGACCTCCTCATCTGTAGGAACGGTGAACGGAAGCCACGAGCCGTGAACGTCGTCCCGCCACAGCAGGTGGTAAGCGATCACGCGCTTCTCGGGGTGGACAAACGCCACCACCCGCTCGAGCTGGAACATCTCGTCCCGCTGCAGGTACAACACCGGTGCCAGACGCCGGGCCAGCACCGCCCCGCTATCAGTGGGAGGGAGGGCGTCGGGAAGATTTTGCGGTCGTAGCGGTATGTGCGCGCGGGGACCACAGGCAGTGAGCACCATGATCCCGAACGCCAGCGCGTGTCCCCTGCGAATCTGGGCGGTACTCCGCGAGTTGCCGCCCAATCTCAACCTGAACAGCGTCGAACCGCGCCCCGCTGTATCGCTGTAACCGGAGAGCTCATGCGCAAGCCGCGTCCGAATGCGTACAATCCTGCCCAGGCACTTTCTCTCATTTCCCGCGACCGTTCTGGAACTCCACTCAGCTGTCCCTCCTGTTCGGGCTCGATAGAGCGTGATCCGGGGCAGGTCCCTCCGCCAGCTTATACCCACGTGACGCTACGCTGCAAGGGATGCGGACGGAGTGCTCACTACGTCGCCGGCGCCGCTTGACCGTGTAGCTGCTTGCAGGAAACCTGCCCTTTTTACCCCGTAGGGTAGAAACGGCAAACCGGGTGTCAGGGGGCAGCACTGCAGTTAATTGCCGCTGCGTTTGCTGTTGCCATCAAAGGCATGTGAGTTGCTCCCTGCTCCGACAATGCCGAGCGCCCCCAGCGACCAGCTCGCCGAGTACCGGAAAAAGCGGGACTTTAACAAGACCGCCGAGCCATCAGGCAACGAGGCCGCCGCCCCAGGCTCAAAGCTGCGCTTCGTGATCCAGAAGCACGCCGCCAGCCACCTGCACTTCGACCTCCGTCTCGAGCTCGACGGCGTCATGAAAAGCTGGGCGGTCCCCAAGGGACCCAGCCTCGACCCATCGATGAAACGGCTGGCGATGCAGGTCGAAGATCACCCCATCGACTACAACACCTTCGAGGGCACGATCCCAAAGGGCGAATACGGCGGCGGGACCGTAATGCTCTGGGACCGCGGCACCTATTCCGCCGATCTCGCCGACGCACGCACGGATCACGCGACCGCCGTGCGCGAGGGACTCGAGCGCGGCGATCTGAAGGTCACGTTCCACGGCGACCGGCTACACGGCTCGTTCGTCCTCGTGCGCATGAAGTTCTCGCGCGACAAGTCGGCCAAGCCGCAGTGGCTCATGATCAAGCACAAGGACGAGCACGCATCCGCCTCCGATGTCGTCGCCGACAACATGACCTCGGTAGATACGGGTCGAACAATGGAGGAGATCGCGGCCGGGAGGGACAAGGTGTGGAACAGCAACCGCGAGCCCAAGGCAATGAAGAAGAACTCCATCCGCGACCGGATCCTTGGCATCGGTCCGAAATCAGTCCCCACTCTGGTAATAAAGACGCCCCCACCGCGCGCGCCGATGGCCGTGCTCGAGCCCATGTACGCCAGCCTCGGAACCAACGTCCCCGGCAAGGGATGGACGTTCGAGCCCAAGTACGACGGCATCCGTGTTCTCGCTTACGCCACTACGGAGAGTGCGCGCCTCATCACGAGGAACGGCAAGGACAAGGCTGAGCAGTTCCCGGAAATCGTCGCCGCCCTCATGACGCTCGCGATGCAGGCGAAGCGCCCGCTCGTTGTGGACGGTGAGATCGTTGCCCTCGACAATGGCGAGCCCGCACGCTTCCAGGAGCTGCAGAGCCGCATGCACGTGAAGGAATCGGTGACGATTGCGCACCACTCCACCTCTTCACCGGCCGCACTCATCCTTTTTGACATGATCATGGATGGCGACGAGGTCCTGCTCGGCAAGCCCTGGACTGATCGCCGCGCACGGCTCGTCAAGCGCGTCGGCAAGCACGTCTCGCCCCAGCTGCGCGTGACCGACTCGATGACGGGCGACGGAGAAAAAATGCTGGAGGAGGCGCGCCGCCAGGGATGGGAAGGCATTATCGCCAAACGCACCGACGCGAGGTACGAGCCTGGCACCCGCTCGCGTTCGTGGCTCAAGCTCAAGATCGAGTTCCGCCAGGAATTCGTCATCGGCGGCTACACCGAGCCTCGCAACAGCCGCGAATACATCGGCGCCCTCCTCCTCGGCTACTACGACAAGGGAAGATTCATTTACGTCGGGCACACCGGCGGCGGCTTCACCGGCGCTGGCCTCGCGGCGATGCACAAGAAGCTAACTCCCCTTGCGACGACGACCTCCCCATTCGCGGAGGTTCCGAAGACGAACGAGAGGGCGCACTGGGTGAAGCCGCAGATCGTCGTCGAGGTCAAGTTCAACGAATGGACCGCCGATCGACGCCTGCGCCAGCCGATCTTCCTCGGCGTTCGCGACGACAAGGATGCAATGGAGGTGACGCTCGAGGGTGCGAGCGTTCAACAACAACCTAAGATGACGGCGAAGGGCGGAAGCATCGCCGGCCGGAACAAGGATCTCAACGTGGCTGCGTCAGCAAAGAAGGCGGCGGCGAAAAGCTCGAGGCCAGCCAAAGCGAAGACTGCCAAAGCGAGAACTCCGAAGCCGGAGACAGCCAAAGCAAAGACCAAAGCGTCACCTCCTAATTCTGAGGCCCGCGCGAAACCGTATGCGACCGGCTCAGGCCGGCCCGCCGCGGGCGCGGGGAGCGGAGGGTCGATCGTCGAGCAGCTCGACGCGATCCAGCAGGGCAGTGGCGACGGACTGCTCGACTTCGGCAAGGGCCGCGCGCTCAAGGTCTCGAGCCTGAGCAAGGTCTTCTTCCCGAAGGAGAAGTACACAAAGGGCGACGTGCTGCGTTACTACGCGCGCATCGCGGACTTCATCCTCCCGACGATCGAGGACCGGCCGCTGGTGCTCAAACGCTTCCCCAACGGCATTGAGGGCGAAGCTTTTTACCAGCAGCGCGCGGCGGAAACGACCCCGCCCCACGTCCGCGTGGAAACCATCGCCAACGCGGAGGGAGAAACGCAGGCCCGCATGATCGGTGGCGACCTCCTCACGCTGCTCCACACGATTCAGCTCGGGAGCATCTCCGTTGATCCCTGGCACTCCCGCCTGCAGTCGATGGCGTATGCGGATTATACTATTATTGACCTCGATCCCGGACCGCGCGCGAACTTTCAGCGCGTCGTCGAAGTTGCCCGGTGGACAAAGGAAGTCATCGACTCATTCGGGCTGCACGCGGCGATCAAGACGTCGGGATCCGAGGGGCTCCACATCTACCTGCCGCTTCCTCCCCGCACCCCCAACGACGCCGCCACTCTCGTCGCGCAGATGATCGCCACCAGGGTCGCCGACGCGCACCCAAAGGAGGCGACAATCGAGCGCTTCGTGAAATCACGCGGGGCGGCGATGGTGTACGTCGATTACCTGCAGAACATCCTGGGCAAGACCGTAGCCGGCCCCTACTGCGTTCGGGCGAAGCCGGGCGCGACCGTTTCGACGCCGCTTGAGTGGAGCGAGGTCACGGAAGGCCTCGATCCGCGTGATTTCCATCTTGGGAACGCGGCCGACCGCTTCGAGAAGCTGGGCGACATCTGGGGAAAGGCGATGAAGAAAAAGAATTCCCTGCGCGCGCTCGTCTGACGAGTCGCGTGGCACTTCCCGCTCTTACTACCTGCGGCCTGCTCCGACCTTCCGGAGAGGCAGCTCGATCTGCCCGTCCTGCGGCTCGGCGTCCCTCGCCTGATCCCCGAAGATGGGATCGCTCGACTCGTCAACCATGTGAGTGAGCTTGTAGTAGAAGTGCAGCGAGTGGATAGGAGCCATGAAGCTGCGATTCCCGGAACGGGAAATGGCAACGGCTTCCTCTCGCACGCGACGGGGGAGGTCGCGCGCGGAGGGCAGAGCGAGCAGTCGCTGAATCTCGGTACTGTCTCTCGCCAGCAGAGCGGCGCAAAGACTATCCAGATAGGCCAGCATAGCTAGTTGCTCCCACTCCCAGGGGTTGAGCCTTAGGTACACATTGCAACTAATCCACCGAAGGCGCAAGGGCGTGCCCCTAAAGTACCCTCTGTTCCGGGATAGTTCCCGCCGCCTGGCGTCTCAAGGCTGTAACAGATCGAAGCGCACTCCCCGCTGGGACCGGCGCTTTTTTCTGGGGGCGTAGCGGTAGAGCTGTGCCGGCCTGCCCCGCCCCTCGCTGCGCCATTCGTCCGTCGCCTCGACGAGCCACGCGGCCTGGAGCGCCCGCCGAAAGCTCGCCTTGTGCAGGCGTTTACCCAGCAGCAACTCGTACATTTGCTGGAGGTCGCTGAGCGTGAAGGTTTCCGGCAACAGCCGGAAGGCGATGGGACTCTGATCGAGGCGGTTTCCTACCATGGTTAGAGCAGTATCTACCATTGCCCGCTGCCTGAGTGCGATCAC
>JACCRL010000293.1 GCA_013813605.1 Gemmatimonadaceae bacterium | reverse complement strand
CAGCAAATGCAACCGCTCCGCAGGTGAAGCGGAAGCTCGCGCCCGAACTCAGTTCTCTTTTCACGCTGCTGTCCCCTTGGCGTAAATGCCGGGGGCTCCCGGCGATGGATTGCGGCGCGCGTACATCCAGGCGGCGCCGCCGAGCGCAAACAGGAGCGCGATGACCTGCGCGACAGTCAGGCCGCCGAGGAAGAATCGATCATCCTTGGCGCGCAGGAACTCGATCAGAAACCGCTCGATGCCGGCCAGCACACAGTAGAATCCGATCAGCCAGCCCTCGGCGTGCTTGTGGCCGCGGAAGCGCCAGAGGATCATGAACATCACGAAGCCGAGCGCGGTCTCGTAGATCTGCGTTGGGTGGACGGCGAGAACGTCGCCGGGTGCCGTGCCGGCCGGTGCCGCCGTGCCGAACATTTCCGTCATGTTCGCGACGGTCGACGCTGGAGCGCCGTCGGGAAACTTGACCGCGAGCGCGCCTTGCCACGGGCGTCCGTAGTCATCGCCGACTGCCCAGCACCCAGTGCGGCCCACTGAGTATGCGGCGGCGATGCACGGCCCGCCGACGTCGCTGATGCGCGGGAAGCTGAGCTTCTTTTTCCAGATAACGACGTAGGCGGCGAAAATCCCGCCGATGAGTCCGCCCCAGAAAACGAAGCCGGCGCGGCTGAAGATCGCGCCCATGTCACTCATCAGGATCGCGTAGTAGAGCTTTCCGCCGAGCAATCCGCCGATGACTGCTGCGAATATCAGATCGCCAATCGGCTCCGGGTCGTGGCCGCGGCGGGCTAGCTCGCGCTGCGCAATGATCTGCGCGATGACGAAGGCGAGCAGCACAGCAAGCCCGAATCCGGTGAGCTGAAGCGGGCCCAGGTCGTATGACAGCGGGCGAACGATGATTCCTTCGATAGTGTCCATTACGCTTGAAATCTAGGCTGCTTCGAGGCCGGGGATAGGGCGTGTCGCGTACGCGCCGAGATCGAGGCCGGCGCGCTCACCGAGCTCGTACCGAAAAAAGGCCGCGCGGGCGATCATTGCCGCGTTGTCGGTGGCGAGTCGCGGACTCGGCGTGAATACAACGGCGCCGTCGACCTCCAGTGCTTCGCGCATCGCCAGTGCGAGAGTGCGATTGCACGCCACACCGCCACCGATCACCACTCTCTGACGTCCGAACGCCGCCGCCGCGCGGCGGGTCTTGGTGACGAGTGTCTCGATTAGCGCATCCTGGAACCCACGGGCGATGCCCGCCTTGTCGGCATCGATGTCGGGTGACGCCTTGACGGCGTTCAGCACCGCCGTCTTGAGCCCGCTGAAGGAAAACGCGTAGTGCTCGGCGTCATCCGGCGTAGAATTCTTGCGCAGCATCGGCCGGCCGAATCGGAATTTCGCTGGATCTCCGGAGCGGGCGAGCTCCTCGATGTGCCTGCCGCCAGGGTAGGGAAGTCCGAGCAGCTTTGCCACCTTGTCGAACGCTTCACCCGCCGCATCGTCGCGCGTCGCGCCGAGCAGGCGGTAGCGTCCCCACGCCTCGACATCGAGCAGCAGCGTGTGCCCGCCGGAAATCAGAAGTGCCGTGAAGGGAGGAACGGCGTCACGATGCTCGAGTGCGGCCGAGAAGAGATGACCTTCCATGTGATGAATGCCGAGCAGCGGAATTCCGCGCGAGAACGCGAGCGCCTTTCCATAGCTGACGCCGACGAGCAGCGCGCCGACCAGTCCGGGCGCGTTCGTGACCGCAATTGCATCGAGGTCATCCAGCGACATGCCGGCCTCGGTGATCGCCTTCGTGACAACGGGGGCGATGCTGGTGAGGTGTGCCCGCGATGCGATCTCCGGGACGACGCCTCCGAAGACCTTGTGCACATCCTGTGAGAGGATGACGAGCGATCGCATCGTCACGTCGTCGTCGCTGCCCTCGAGAACTGCCGCAGACGTCTCGTCGCACGATGTCTCGATGCCGAGTATGCGCGTCACGTTCAGCCGGAGCGCTCGCCGAGCAGCCGCTCGACGAGGGCGCGATTTTCGGGAGAGTTCCAGTCGGTGGCCGCCATCAGCTTCTTCCTGATGATTCCGTCGCGGCCGAGGATAAAGGTCTCGGGATAGCCGGTGACGCCGTACTGCTTCGAGATCAGTCCCTTGGGATCGTGCAGAATGTCGAAAGTCAGCTTGTAGTTTTTGGTGAACTCGCGGATCTGCGCCTCGGTGCCCGGCTCGTCGATGCTGACGGCAACTACCTTGAGGCCCTGCGCCGCGTAAGACTGGTGCAGGGCCTCGATGCTCGGCATCTCGACGCGGCACGGCAGGCACCACGTCGCCCAGATGTTGAGCAGCACCACCTGTCCCCGGTAGTCGGCGAGCGTCTTCACCGTGGGCGTGGCGTCGAGGGTCGCGGCGCGAAACTCCGGTGCGCGGCTGCCGATCTCGATCGGGAACAGCTCGTCGTGGAAATACTCCTTGCCCACGAACAGGGCGGCGCTGGTAACGCCGAGAAAAAGGAGAAGGGTCGCGACCTGTTTTCTGCCCGTCATGCCTGTACCACGCACCGGTCGCGCAGCTCGCCAATCTCGGCACGCGGATTCCTGGCGCTGAAGATCGCGTTCCCGGCGACAAAGGTGTCGGCGCCTGCGCCCCAGGCCTGGCCGATCGTGTCGCGATCGATGCCGCCATCCACTTCAAGCGTCGCGGCGCTACGCGCAGTACTCAGCATCTGCCGCGCGCGATTCACCTTCTCAACGGAGCCGGGGATGAAGCTCTGACCACCGAAGCCCGGATTCACCGTCATCACCAGCAGCAGGTCGATGTCGGCGATGACTTCGGTAACCGCACTCAATGGCGTCGCCGGATTCACGGCCGCGCCAGCGCGGCAGCCGAGCTCGCGAATGCGATCGAGCTGCCGCTTGAGATGGGGGGAAACCTCAGTATGAATCGTCATCCCGTTCGCGCCCGACCTGGCGAACGAATCGAAATAGTTCTCCGGCTCGACAACCATCAGGTGTACGTCGAGCGGCAGCTTCGTCGCGCGCTTCGCTGCGTCGATGACTTTGGCGCCGAACGTGAGATTCGGAACGAAGCGCCCATCCATCACGTCGATGTGAATCCAGTCGGCGCCGCCCGCTTCGCACATCGCGATCTCCTCGGCCAGCTTCCCCATATCCGCGCTCAGAATTGATGCCGCAATGCGTGGCTTCATCCTAGCGTGCCGGCGGAATCGTTCGCAGGGTATCGATCATGATCGGCTGCTCGACCGGGAAGCGCGAGACGATCAGGCTGACGGGTCCGCCCGCGGAGACTGTCTGTCCCGCGGCGGGGATCTGCCGGATGACGGTACCTTCGGGATGAAGCGAGCTGGTGTCGCGTCCCATGCCGCCGATGCGGAGGCCGAGCTGCTCGACCATCGAGCGCGCTTCTCCAACTGTGCGGCCGTAAAGATCGGGGATCTGGACCGTTGCCGGCCCCTGGCTGAGCACGATGTCTACTGTTCCAGGGAGCTCCATCTTCGTGGCGGCCGGCGGCGTGCTCGCGATCACGAGTCCGCGCGGCTGGTCAGACGTGCGCTGGGTGACGGCGCCGAGCGAGAGACCGGTGTTCTCGATGGCAATCTTCGCCTGCTGTTGCGACATGTAGAGCGTTTGCGGAACCGATGCCGCGCGCTGGCCAGCGCTTATAGCGAGTACGACGGTCGTCCCGCGCTTCTGGCGGCTGCCACCCGGCGGATCCTGTTGCAGCACCACTGTCGCGGGGATGGTGCGGTGAATGCGCGACTGGCCTTGCTGCGCGATGAAGCCCGCAGTTTCGAGCAGTCCCGTCGCGTCATCGTAGGTCTTTCCTACGACGTTGGGGAGAATCCCGTCGTCGGGAAGCACGTCAGCCGGGAACGCGAAGAGAAAAATCGCCACGTAGGCGATGAGAAAGCCCCCGACTGCGACGATTATGTATGGAAATGCACGCCGCGGCAGGGCGCGGAGATTCACTTAGCTCGTCCTGCGGAGACGCGCGGCGAAGGCGCCATCGGTGCCGTGACGCTGCGGCAGCACTCTCAGCTTGGCGCCATCGAGGACCTCCGCCGGCACTGCTCCGTCGGGCGGCGCCTCGAGAGCGAAGTCGGGGTTGGCGGCGAGGAACCTGTCCACCTGCTCGTCGTTCTCTTCCGGCTCGAGCGAGCACGTGCTGTAAACGAGCAGCCCCCCCGGCGCGACGATTCGCGCAGCTCCCCTGAGGATGGATTTCTGCAGTGCCGTCGCGACGGCGATGTCGGAGATCTTGAGTCTCCACCGCGCATCGGGATGGCGGCGGAAGGTACCGGTGCCGGTGCATGGAACGTCGATCAGCACCGCATCGGCGGAGCGAATTGCCGGCGCGCGCGCGTCGGCCGCGACAACGAAAATATTTTCAGCGTCGAGACGGCGCTTGTTGTCCACCACTCGCTGCAGCCGGGTCGCGGAACGATCGCTTGCCATCACGGTGCCGGCGCTCCGGCCCAGCTCGAGCGCCTTGCCGCCGGGCGCGGCGCACAGGTCGGCGACAATGGCGCCGGTCGCGACGCAGGCGTAGTCCGTGACCAGCGTCGCGGCGGGGTCCTGTACGAAGAAAAGACCCTTCTTGAAGGCGCCGAGCTCGGTGAGGGTGATCCCGCCGGAGATGACGATGCTGTTCCGCGCGAGCGGTGCTTCAGCGACGTGGACGCCGGCCTCCTCGAGCATCGCCTCGAGCTGCTCTCGAACGATGCCGAACGGCCGAACGACGAGCGGAGCCTCGGAATTGTTGAGCGTGAGTAGTCGCTCCGTATCCTCTGCGCCCCAGCGCTCGATCCAGCGCGCGACGAGCCACTGCGGGTGCGAATACCTGAGCGCGAGCGCTTCCGCAGCATCGTCGGGGAGGGCGGCGTTCAGTCCTTCACGCTCGCGGTCGGTGCGGCGCAGCACTGCGTTGACGAGCTTGCTGGCGCCGATGCCGTGACGGCGCTTCGCCAGCTCCACCGTTTGCGCGATTGCCGCATATGCAGGGACGCTCCCCATGTTGGTGAGCTGGTACACGCCGAGCCGAAGCAGGTCGACGACATCGGCATCGAGGCGCGCCAGCCCGCCGCGCACGCGGTCGCTGAGCAGCGCGTCGATCCAGCCGCGGTGGCGCAGCATCCCGTACACCAGCTCACGCGTCCAGCGGCGGTCGCGCGCATCGAGCGGCGCGATGCGGCGGTCGAACGTCTGATCGAGAAACTCACCCTTGCGCATGTCGGCGCAGATCTCGGCGGCGACGGCGCGCGCCATCGTAACGCCCGGAGTGTTCGCAACCGCGGCTGGCGTGCTCACGAGCTCAGCATTCCGGTGGTCGGGGAGGAAGGCACGGCGACTTCGCGGCGCGGCATCCTGCCGGCAAGGTACGCGAGCCTTCCAGCCTCGACTGCCTGGCGCATCGCGGTCGCCATGCGCACCGGATCGGACGCGGCGGCGATGCCGGTGTTCATCAGAATCCCATCGACGCCCTGCTCCATCACAATGCACGCGTCGGATGCCGTGCCGACGCCGGCGTCAACAATCACCGGAACCGAGAGACGCTGCTTGATGGTGCGGATGGCGTAGGGATTGAGCATGCCGAGTCCCGAGCCGATCGGCGAGGCGAGCGGCATCACCGCGACCGCACCAGCTTCCTCGAGACGCAGCGCGGTAATGAGGTCGTCGTTGGTGTAGGCCATTACCTTGAATCCTTCGCCGGCCAGCGTCTTCGTCGCCTCGAGAAGGCCGACCGTATCGGGCAGCAGCGTCTGCTGGTCGCCGATGACCTCCAGCTTTACCCACTCGTTGAATCCCGCCGCGCGCGCGAGCCGCGCATACCTGATCGCTTCAGCCGCCGTGTAGCAGCCGGCGGTGTTGGCGAGCAGAAAGAACTGGGCGGGATCGAGATGATGAAGAATTCCCTCGTCTTTCTTCCTGTCCAGGTCCACGCGCCGCACGGCAACTGTCACGACCTCCGCGCCCGATGCCTCGATGGCGTCGATCATCTGCTCGTTCGATGCGTACTTGCCCGTGCCGACCATCAGCCGTGAGCGGAACTCGCGGTCGGCGATTACGAACGGATGCGGATCGGTTGAAGCCTGCGGCGGGAGAACGTCGGTGTGGCCCATCATCCACCACCGACGAAGTGGACGATCTCGAGCGTGTCGCTGTCGTCGAGCACGACGCGACCGAAGGAAGCACGATCGCGAAGAATGGTGCCATTCCGCTCGACCACAACGAGCCGCGGATCGAGATCGAGAGAAGCAAGAAGCTCGGCCAGCGTCGAGCCGGCCGGAACCTGCCGTGCGTCTCCGTTAACGGTGAGGAGGGTTACCGTTGCTGGGGGTGTTTCCGTCCCGATCATACTCTGAAAGATAGTAGCTCGCGGCGGCTTCGGAATTCTCCGCTTCCCAGATTCCCCGTATTGCCGCCACCCCATGTGCCCCCGCCTCAGCCAGCGGCCGGACGTGCTCCGGCTTGATGCCGCCGATCGCGATAACCGGAATGGCAACGCTGCCCGCGATACTGCCGATGAACGCCGATTCGCGCCGCGCTGTTCCGGGGTGACTCTCGGTCTCGAAAACGTTGCCCGCGACGCACCAGTCGGCACCATCGGTCTCCGCCGCAGTCGCTTCAGTTGCCGAGTGAACACTGGCGCCAACGAGCAGCGCCGGCGCGATCTTCTTCACGTCGGGTACCGCGATCGACCGTGATGTCAATTGGACAGCCTGAGCGCCCGCGCCCAGCGCAACGTCAACGCGGTCGCTGATGACACACCAGCAGCCGGTGTCGCGGTGCATCAACAACAAGTCGAGGACGGTGGAAAACAGACGTGGATCGGGGAGCAGGCGCGCGCGCATGTGGATCGCGCCGCGATTGCCAAGCGCCTTCATCACGCCACGCGCGCGGATGAGGAAATCCGGCCTGAGAAGGACTTCATCGTTGGTGACGGCGTGGATCACCGGAATGCGCGCCCGTGCTGCGTCGTCGGGTGTCGTCAGACGCCGAAGCGCTCGCCGACGGCCGTTCCCCGACCGCGCGTCCAGTCATCGGATGTCATGCGTCCCTTTCCGGCGGGCTGGACATCGTGAATCCTGACCGAGTCACTGCCACACGCGATGACCACACCATTGCTGGTGTCGAGAACTTCTCCGGGCGCTCCCGCGAGGCCGGCAACCATTCGAGGGCCGAACATCTTCACATCGGCGGTTTGCGAGGTGGTATACGCGCCGGGCTTCGGGTCGTATGAGCGAATGTGCCGCGCTACCTCGTAGGCGCTTTGCGTCCAGTCGATACGCGCTGTCTTCCTGTCGAGCTTGGGAGCATACGTGGCGAGTGAATCGTTCTGCGGTGTCTCCTTCGCCCCGCCGACCGACATCAACGCCAGCGCCTCGAGCAGTCTGAGTGCGCCGAGCTCCGACAGCCTGTTCTGCAGCTCGCCGAACGTCTCGTCTTCGTAAATCGGCAACGTCGCCTGGAGAACCACCGGGCCGGCATCGAGGTCCGGAACCATCCGCATGATGCTCACCCCGGTTTCCGTAAGTCCCTGATTGATTGCCGCCTGGATCGGGGCGGCACCGCGCAGCGCCGGCAGCAGCGACGCGTGGATGTTGAGCGTTCCCATCGGCGGGAGGTCGATGACTTCCTTCGGCAGGATGTGGCCGTAGGCAACCACGATCGAGATATCGGGATCGAGCGCGCGCAGCTGCTCGACGAGCTGCGGATCGCGCGCGCTTCTCGGCTGCAGCACCGGAATCTCTTCCGCCGTCGCAACGTCCTTGATGATGGGTGTGGTGATCGTGCGCGACCGCCCCTGCGGCTTGTCGGGCTGGGTGACGACTCCAACGACGTCGAATCCCTCGCCAATCAGCGCGCGGAGCGGCGGCGCGGCGAACCCGGGCGTTCCCCAGAAGACGATCCGCATCTACATCTCTCCCTTGACGTGATGGTGCGCGCCGGGAACCTCGGAGAGAATCTTTCTGACATTGCCCGGATACTCGTCCTTCGACAGCTCCCATTTCACCAGTGCCGCCCGCCGCTTGAGAGTGCTGAGGTAGTCGATGAAGAGCTTGCCGTCGAGGTGGTCGATCTCGTGCTGGAAACAGCGGGCGAGCAGTGCATTGCCGGAAACTTCGAACGCTGCTCCGTTCTCGTCGAGCGCGCGCACCGTCACGCGCTCGGCGCGCTCGACATCGCCGTAGATGTCGGGAATCGACAGGCATCCTTCCTCAGCCTTACCCGATCCATCACGCGAAAGAATCTCCGGGTTGATGATGACGTACCTGGCGCCTTCGACGTCAACGACGGCGAGCCGCTCGGTGCGACCAACCTGCGGCGCGGCGAGTCCAATTCCCTCGGCTGCGTACATCGTCTCGAACATGTCGCGCACCAGTTTGCGCAGGTCGTCGCTGAACTTCGTGACCGGCGTGGTTTCCTTGCGCAGGACCGGGTCGCCGAGCACCCGGATATCCAGAATGCTCACCCCGCGGTTACCTGCGGAGCGGAGGTGGAGCGTGAGATGCGGGCAATGCGACCGCGCTCGATGATGACGCGCGTCTCGCCCGACTTTATGATGATGCGATCCTCCGCCGGATTCGTCTTGCCGTCGACGTTCATTTCACGAATCGAGATCACCTCGCCGACGAGCCCGCCCTGCGTGACGATCTCATCACCTTTCTTGAGAGTGCGGAGCGTCTCGTCGTGCTTCTTCCTCTGCATCTGCTGCGGGCGGATGAGGATGAAATAGAAGATTGCGAAGATGGCGCCATACATGAACACGGTGCCGACTAATGAATTGTTCATCGATCAGTTGCGGAAAGTGGTTTGCGAGCTCAGACGGCGATCGGCGCGGCGGCACGGTAGCGGAGCAGCCAATCGCGCGACCACGAGTCGAAGTCGCCGCGCTTTATCGCCTGCCGCGCCGAGCGAGCGAGCGACAGCAGGAAATGTACATTGTGCAGGGAGAGCAGGCGGAGGCCGAGTATCTCGTCGGAGACGAAGAGGTGCCGGATGTACGCGCGGGTGAAGCGGGCGCAGGCGGAGCATTCGCAGTCGGCGTCGAGCGGACGCGGGTCGGTGCGGAACTCGGTGCGCTTGATGTTGAGCCTCCCCTCCGGCGTGAAGACCGTCCCGTTCCGTCCCATGCGGGTGGGGGCGACGCAGTCGAACAGGTCGACGCCGCGGCGAATGCCCTCGACGAGATCTTCGGGGAAGCCAACGCCCATCAGGTAGCGCGGCCGGCCGGCGGGAAGCGCTTCGCTGGCGATGTCGAGCATCGCGTACATCGCTTCTTTTTCCTCGCCCACCGACAGTCCGCCGATGCCGAAGCCCGGCCAGTCGTTCATTGCGGCGATTGCCGCGGCGGCCTCGCGCCGGAGCTGGCCGTGGATTCCGCCCTGCACGATCGGGAAGAGCGCCTGACGGATTGATCTTTCGCCGGCATCCAGTCTGTTCACCTCGGCGAGACAACGCGCCAGCCAGCGGATGCTGCGCTCGCTGGCGTCGCGCGCGCCAGTTTCATCGGATTGGCCGGGGATGACGTGGTCGAACTGCATGATCACGTCGGCGCCGAGGTTGCGCTCGATCTGCATCACCGATTCCGGGGTAAAGAATCGT
>JACCRL010000254.1 GCA_013813605.1 Gemmatimonadaceae bacterium | reverse complement strand
TTTCCCGAATCCCCGTACGGCGAATTCACGGGACAGCGCAACGCTCATACAGATCCTGAAAATCAAGAACAAGAACGCGCTCCGTAGAGAGGAGATCGCCATCAAGATGGTGTCGAAGTCGGTTATGGTTGACTTCGACGGCAGTACCAACCTTGTGACGCTGACGGTAAACTCCCGTTGGCCTGAGCTCGCCGCCGCTATCGCAAATCGAACCATATCGCTCGTCGATGGCTTCAATCGGGAGCAACGCGTATCACGGGCGCGTTCCAAGCGGACCTTTGTGGAAGACCGGCTCACCACCGCCAAGGCCGAGCTGCACGCCGCCGAGGATCGTCAAAAACAGTTTTACGAGCAGAACCGTCTCTGGCGAAGCTCACCGCACCTCGTCTTCGAGGAGGGACGGATTCAGCGGAACACGGATGTCGCCGAGGACTTGTTTCTGACGCTTCAGCGGCAGTTCGAGGCCGCGCGACTGGAAGAGTTCAGCGACGCCGCACTCATAACGATCGTTGACCCGGGCGTGCCTCCGCAGAAAGCGCAGTGGCCCCGCTACTGGCTGCTTCTGGCGAGCGCGCTGGCAATCGGCGGCATTCTCGGGCTGCTCGCCGCCGGGAGCGCTACCGTCCTCGCCGACTGGACGAATAGAAATCCGGCAACGGCATCGGAGCTGAGCGATTCTCTGGCCGCAATTCCGCGTGTGCGACGACGTGGGACAGATGGTGCGCGAATCGTTCATTAGCAGAATCGCCTTCCCTGCTTTCGCATGGGGCCTGGCGTTTCACAGTCTGATTATGGCTGCGCTCTTCGGACTTTTCGGGCTTCCCGAGGGTCTTGTGCGCTCGCTCGCAGCGTGGAAGGAAGTGGTTCTAGCACTGCTTCTCGTGGCAATCATCTTACGAGCGCTTTCTGGTCACGGTAACGGGATCGTCGTTACCTGGGCTGATCTCTGGATCGGCGGCCTCGTCGGCATCGCACTTTGCTACCTCCTCGCGGAAAATCTCTGGCTGCGCGCGAACCTGCCGCGGCAGGCTGAGCTGCTCGGAATTCGCGATGCCGTCTACTTCATGCTCACCTATTTTCTCGGCCGGGCAACGCCTGGGCTGGTTAGCGGCGATTCCGGCACCCGCCGACTGTTTACGATGGTGCTGTTCACGTGCATCATCGGCGTCATCGAGCGGATCTTGGTGACGCCCGAGATGCTGGTGGCGCTCGGCGTCGCGGCGTACTTCCAGGAGTTCCTCGGCGTTGCCGCCTTTACCGCGGGGAATGATTACGGACTTCCGATGAACTACTGGACGACGATCGGGGGCCAGCCGTTCCGTCGCTCCGGATCGGTCTACCTGAGCGGTCAGGCGTTCGCAGTACCATTTCTTCTTTTCTTTCCACTTGCGACTGCATGGGTGTTTGCCCGCGCCAAGCGGACCAAGTGGCAGCTCGTTGCCTACGGCGTCATCTGCACCGCGCTCCTTCTGACGCTTACGCGCATGACGATAATGATCGCATTCATCCAGCTGACGCTCTTCGTGGCGATGCTGCGCCGGCCGGAATGGGCGGTGGGCGGACTCGCGCTTGGCGGGTCGGTGTTTGCAGCCGCCATGCTCCTGATCCCCGGTTTTCCGACGTTCGTCTGGCTGACGCTGTCATGGCAGGAAGGAAGCAGCGTGTCGCACATCAACGACTGGATCGAAGGAGCAGTCGTTTTTGCCGAGCGGCCGTGGGGGTCGGGGCTGGGGACGACAGACCAGACCGCCATCCGTGCTGGAATCCACCAGCTCACCGCGGACAACATGTACCTCAAGTATGGTGTTGAGCTGGGAGTGATCGGCCTCGCATTGCTGGTTCTTATTCTCGTCGCAATCGGCAGTACCGGGCTCAAACTTCTACGCGAAGGGAACGAGTCCCAGCGCCGAATGGGGATGACGCTCTGGCTTGCCACGATTGGTATCGCCATCAACGGAATCACCGCGGTGGTGTTCAACTCGATCGCGCTGGGATGGATCTTCTTCTGGCTCGTCGGATCCGCCGTTAGTAGTGCGCATGCCCTCGCCGGCCGGCGCGCGGCGTCACTACGCCTCGACGAGCCGGCTCCCGCGTGACCGAGCCTCCCCCGTGCTGAACGAAATTCTTCAGGACGAGCCTGCAATCGGTGTCATCGTCGTCAACTGGAAGCGGGCGGCCGATACGGTCGCCTGCCTTGATTCCATAGCCGACGCGAAGCGGGGTCCCGCCCGGATCGTCGTCGTCGACAATGCGTCCGGTGACGAGAGCGTGGCGCGGATACGGGAATGGGCGACAGCGAGGAAAGTCAGTTTCGCGCTCTTTCGGGAGGCCGATCTGGCGGGCATAAAGCCGGAAGAAAAGCGCGGCGAGTCCATGCTCTCGTACCTCACCGTGATCGTGTCGTCCACCAACAAGGGCTTCTCGGGCGGCAACAACCTCGGGCTTCGGTTGTTTGGGCACGATCGGCACCTGACTCATTTTCTACTTCTGAACAATGACGCCACGGTGCGGGAAGATTTTTTTGCCGAGCTGAAGCGTGGGCTCGCGAGCGCGGCCGACGCCGGCGTGCTGACGGGGACCATTTACAATTACCCGGCGACCGAAACGGTCTGGTACGCGGGCGGCCACGTGGTGCCGTTTCGCGGCCTCATCGTGCACGATCTTGATGTGCCGGATGATGGCAATCTCCGACCAACGGGATTCGTGAGCGGGTGCGTCATGCTCATCTCGCGAGCGCTTTTCGAAGCGATCGGCCCGCTTCCGGAGTGTTATTTCCCGGGTTATTCCGAGGATGCCGAATACTGCTCTCGCGCGACGCGCTCCGGATTCAAGTTGCTTTATGCTCCGCGGGCAGTCGCGTTTCACAAGGTCGGAGCCACCGCCGGCGCGGCGAGC
>JACCRL010000246.1 GCA_013813605.1 Gemmatimonadaceae bacterium | reverse complement strand
GCGCAGGCCCAGCAGGCCGCCACCATTTCCGGCCGCGTCACCGGTGAGGGAGGAGCGCCCGTTCGTGGTGCTCAGGTCTTTCTGGAAGGATTGTCGCTGGGCACGCAGACTGCCGACGACGGCTCTTACAGCTTCACCGTTCCCGCGGCCCGCGCCAACGGGCAGACCGCGCGCCTCACCGCACGCCTGATCGGCTTTTCGGCCGCTAACGCGTCGGTCGTTCTCTCCCCCGGCTCGATCACCCGCAACTTCACCCTTACCGTTAACCCGCTCCGTCTCGACGAAGTCGTCGTCACCGGCGCCGGAACCAGCACGCAGGCGAACAAGCTCGGCAACGTGCGCAACAACGTCGATTCGACGGTCCTCATCAAGAGCAACGAGACCAATCTCGTCAACGCTCTTGCCGGCAAGGCGCCGAACGTCGAGGTGAGCTCCCAGTCCGGTGAAGCCGGCGCTTCATCCTATATCCGCATCCGCGGCTCCAAGACTATCAACGGAACCGGTCAGCCGCTCTTCGTCGTCGATGGCACTCCGATCGACAACTCGACGATTGCCACCGGTCCCGCGACGGAATCGACCGCCGCTTCCAACCGCGCGTCTGACATCAATCCGAACGACATCGAGTCGGTCGAAATCCTGAAGGGTGCCGCCGCCGCTGCCATCTATGGCGCGCGCGCTGGCCAGGGCGTCATCCTGATCACCACCAAGGGCGGACGCGCCGGTCCGACCCGGTATTCGCTCCGCACCTCGGTTACCGCCGACAAGGTGAACACCGACTACCCGCTCCAGACGACGTACGGTCAGGGCAGCGGCGGAAGGACGCCAACGTGCGCGGCGGAAGGTTGTCGCCTCACATCCCTTAGTTACGGCCCGCAGCTGGCTGCAGGGACGCCTATCTTCGACCACTTCGGCGAGCTGTTCCGCACCGGATCCACCGTCGATAATACCCTGACGATCTCGGGCGGCAACGACCGGACGCTGTTCTATCTGTCCGGCGGCCGAGTTGATCAGAAGGGCATCATCATCGGCCCCAACAACTTTTACGACAGGACCACGTTCCGTCTCAAGGGCTCGCACCGCCTCACCGACCGGTTCACCGTCGGCGGCAACGTTGCCTACGTGGATGACAGGGGCGCCTTCATTCAGAAGGGCTCGAACCTGAGCGGCCTCCTTCTTGGCGGGCTGCGCACCCCCCCCGAGTTCAACAACGCGGCATTCACGGACACGCTTTTTGGGCTTCACCGCTCATACCGCTACCCGCGCCCGACCGCGACCTCGGAAAGCAGCCCCGTCGGCCGCGGCTACGATAACCCGTTTTTCGTCGTCAACCGATTTCAGAACACTTCGCAGGTCGGGCGCACGTTCGGGAACGCGACCGTCGATTACCGGGCGCTGGACTGGCTCAACTTCAAGTACACGCTGGGCGGCGATTACTACGCTGATGAGCGCCTCGAAGGCATTCCGCTCACGGCCACCAACTTCAACGGTGGCATAGGCGCGGTCAAAAGAGTCGATTTCGTCAACCTGCTGCTTGACCACAACCTGCTGGCCACCGGTCAGTGGGACATCAGCCCCAGCTTCGCGACATCACTGACGCTCGGCCAGAATCTTCAGAGCCGCAACTTCAAGCAGCTCTACGCCGAGGGTGCAGGCCTCATCGCTCCCCAGCCGTTCCAGCTGGATAACACCATTGCAGCAAATCTCCAGACCGACGAGTTCGAGTCGCTCATCCACACTCAGTCTTACTTCGCCCAGTCGACGTTCGACCTGTGGAACCAGCTCTTTATCACGGCCGCGGTCCGCAACGACGGGTCATCGACGTTCGGCAAGAGCAAGCCGCGTCACTGGTTCCCCAAGGCGAGCATCGCCTGGAACTTCACCGAGAAGCTCAAGTTCGGCGACATCCTGCCTACCGGCAAGCTGCGCCTCGCCTACGGTGAAGCGGGACAGGAGCCTGCCGTTTACTCGACCCTCACCGGTCTCACGACTGGCAGTTTCGCCGAGGGATACGTCGATGATGGCCTGAGCACCACCCAGAACGGAATCGGCGGTCTGATCACCAGCACAATTAAGGCGCAGCCAAACCTGGGCCCGGAAAGATCGAAGGAACTCGAGGGCGGATTCGACATCGCTCTCTTTCGGAACTTCGCCGACGTGAGCTTCACGGCATACCGGTCCAAGACGGAAGACGTCATTCTTTTCACGCCTGTCGCGCCTTCCACGGGCTACCTCTCGCAGTCACAGAATGCCGGCCGGATCAGCAACACCGGCGTCGAGGTCTCGCTCAACATGCGCCCGCTTACGCGCCCGAACTTCGGCTGGGACATCGGGCTTCAGTACGCCAGGAACAACAACAAGGTTACCGACCTGTTCGGCTTTGAATCTGTTGACCTCAACACCGGTGGATACTTCTCCGGCGCGGCCGGCGCGGCGGTGAAGGGCTCTCGCGTTGGCGTTCTGCGCGGCCAGGACTTCGCGCGCTGCGGCAGGGGTGTCAAGCTCGACGATGGAACGGACATCGACGCGCTATGCGGCGCTGGTGCCGCAAAGAATGCGCTGTTCATCGGCGCGAACGGCTTCCCCGTCGTGGATCCACTTGTCCGCGTGATTGCGGATGGAAATCCGGATTGGACGGGAAGTGTGCGAAGCTCGATGACGATCGCCCGGAAGCTCGTCTTCTCCGGCCTGCTCGACATCAAGGAGGGCGGGGATAACTGGAACGGCACCAAGGGCGCGCTCTACAATTTCGGCAAGCACAAGGACACCGAGATCCGCGATGTTCAGCGCACCTTCGGCAAGGATTTCATGCCGGCTCGGCCGGGTGCATCTGGAGCAGTCGCCGGCCCCGGCGCTGGAACTCCAGTCACCATCGACCAGAGCTGGTATCAGGGCGATGGCTCGGGCTTCGGCTCGGTCTCGGCGCAGTTCATCGAGGATGCCAGCTACGCCAAGCTGAGAGAGTTGTCAGTCACGTATACCATCGGTGGCGATGACAGAAGCAGGCCATTTGGATTCAGCAGCATCGATCTCCGCCTGGCCGGCCGCAACCTGAAGACGTGGACCAAGTATTCCGGTGTTGACCCCGAGACGAACCTCGGCGGGGCCGAAGTAGCCGTTCGTGGCATCGACTACTTCAATAACCCGCAGTCGAAATCGTTCGTGTTCTCGATCGGCCTCAACCGTTAATGGAGACCATAAATCACATGAAGCGCATAACGAAGCTCGTATTCGCCGTGGCGCTCCCGTTCCTGGGAGCCGCGGCGTGCGGCAACGATCTCTCCGGCCCCAAGCTGGATGAGAATCCCAACCTGGCGACGCAGGTCCGATCTCCGGACCAGTACTTCGTCGCCATTCAGGCGGCGACATGGGCGGTGCAGGAAGGCGCCCTGGCGCGGACGGCGGGTATCTGGCACCAGCACTTCGCTGGAGTGGACCGTCAGTACAGCTCGACCGACATCTACTCGGTGGGAGAGGACGACTACTCAGGCGAGTGGAACTTCATCTACGCGCAGGGCGGCCTGATCGACATTCGCAAGCTGCGCGACATCACGCAGAAGAGCGGTGACAGAAGGTATCTCGGCATCGCCAAGATCTACGAAGCTTATGAGATCGGGACGGCGGCGTCCATCTGGGGAGACATTCCCTATTCGGAAGCTAACAAAGACGAGATCAGCAGCCCGAAGCTCGACAAGCAGCTGGACGTTTACGCCGCGCTGCAGACCCTTCTTTCCTCCGCCATAACCGACCTGCAGGCCGGAGTGGGGAGAGGCCCGGTGGGTGCGGACCTCGTGTTCGGCGGCAATTCCGCGAAGTGGATCGCTGTCGCTCGCACGCTGAAGGCGCGGTACCACATGCATACGGCCGAAGTAAATCCCGGCGCGTATGCTCTCGCCAATGCGGAAGCAAAGCAGGGAATCTCTTCGCCGGCCAACGATTACCAGTCGTTCCACAGTTCCCTGCCGACTGAACAGAACATCTGGTCGCAGTTCGATTACGTGGTCCGCGATACCTACATGCGGGCGGGGAAGGCACTCGT
>JACCRL010000211.1 GCA_013813605.1 Gemmatimonadaceae bacterium | reverse complement strand
CGACATCCAGCCTCGACAGCGAGAGCGAGCGGCTGGTGGAAGAAGCGATGGAAGACCTGCTGCGCGCGCGCTCGACGCTCATCATCGCGCACCGGCTGAGCACGGTTCTCCGCGCCGACCGCGTGGTGGTTATCGACCGCGGCGCCGTCGTCGAGGAAGGCAAGCACAGCGACCTGCTCGCTGGGGAAGGTGTTTACTCGCGGCTCTACCGCGGGCAGTTTCGGGCGGGTGAGGTTCTCGTCGGATAGGAGTTGTTCTGCGCGATCTGCGCCCTTCTCAGTTGCAGTTGGCTCTAGAGCCGCGCCGGCGTACTGGACCCGGTTAACGGAGTCGTCATGGAATCCACTGCCGAATCCCCCGGAGCAGCTACCGGCGCGGCCACAGCCGGCGCGTTCCTTCCCCTTATCCTCAGCGCCAACGGCACCTGCTGCCCCGCTGCCACCGTGACGCTGTCGTCAACGAGGCCCAGGCTCGGGTGCCACGCCCGAACTCGGTAGGTGCCAGGCGGAACTCCATCGAGGGAGAAACTTCCCGCCGCCGCTGTCTTGGCGAAGTACGGATGGTCGAGCACCGCGATGTACGCGCGTGTCCACGGATGCTGCTCGCACGTGACTTCGATCTGCGCCGTCTCGGTGAAAGTGCGATCGTAGGGCACCACTTCGCCGTCGTCGTTGAACGGCGCGAGCGCAACCAGCTGTCCGGTCGCGACATTGATGAACTTGTTCGTGTGCAGCGTACGGTCTTCGGTGCCGACGTTCAGCGTGCTGGTAGTGTAAATCGCCTGCACGTGGGGGTCGAGTGTGCAATGCTCGTTCGTGAGCTCGAACCTCTTCTCGAGCGGGACCGGCTTCCCCGTCCTGATGTCCGTGAGCCAGACAAGCACGCCGCCGACCCGCGTTCCGCTCCGTGCGACACGCTGCTCGATGATCGACGTCCCGCAGACTTTCTGGTCCACCGTCGGCTGAATCACGGTGTCGAGAGGCATGTCGCCATCGAAGTCGACAGTGCCGTTGATCGTGCCGCCGTTGCCGACGGCGATCGCCTTGTACGGCGTTCCGCTGGCTGTGACGACCGCCGGGCGCGGCGCGACACCGGGGCCGAGCGCATTCGCCACCTTCCGCGTGCGGGCGGAAGCGGTGTCCTTACCGGAGCAGGCGAAGAGGGACAACGACAAAAAAAACGGGCCGAGGAATCGGCTAAATGACATTTATGGGGCCGTGATGAAGTGGGGCAACGAAGGGCAAGCGATGTGCCGTGTTACTTCGCTTCGTAGACCTTGCGCCCGCCCAGATAGGTCGCGATCACGCGCGCCGACAGGATTTCGGTCTCGGGAACCTGCATGATGTCACGGTCGAGCACGACGAAGTCGGCGTACTTCCCCGCCGCGAGCGAGCCCATCACCGATTCCTGAAAGGCCGCCTGCGCGGGCCAGATCGTCAGCGACTGAAGGGCTTCCTGGCGCGTCATCCGCTGCTCGGGATACCAGCCGCCCGCCGGCCAGTTCGACGGATCCTGCCTCGTTATCGCCGCGTGGAACGACAGCAGCGGGTTTACTTCCTCGACCGGAAAATCGCTCCCGTTCGGAATGATCACGCCGGTGTTGAGTAAGGCGCGCCACGCATACGCACCCCGTATCCGGACCGGACCTACGCGCTGCTCAGCCCACCGCATGTCGCTCGTCTGGTGGCTCCCCTGCATCGAGGGGATCACACCAAGCCTCGCGAACCGCGGGATGTCCTGCTCGCTGATCACCTGGGCGTGCTCGACCCGGAAGCGATGATCGGCACGCGGAACGGCGCGGAGAGCTGATTCGAACGCGTCGAGCGCGGCGCGATTCCCACGGTCGCCGATGGCGTGCACGTTGATCTGAAATCCGCGCCGCAGCCCCATTTCCGCCATTTTCCGGATATGCTCGGCGGAAGAAACCAGCAGTCCGGAATTGGCCGGCTCGTCCGAGTAAGGGGTGAGAAGCGCCGCTCCGCGCGAGCCGAGTGCGCCGTCCGCGTAGAGCTTGATGGCGCGTACCCAGATGCGCCCGTCGTACAACCCGGAGCGCGGACCACGCTGCAGATACGGGTTCGGGCGAGCCGGAGCCTCACCGGGATCGCTCAGCATCACGTAGTTCCGAAGGTTGAAGTCTCCCGCTTTCGCGAGCTCTTCGTACACGGTCACCGTGGACGCCGACGCGCCGGCGTCGTGGATGCCGACCAGCCCCCAGCGATTGCACTCAGTGATCGCGGCGAGGACAGCCGCCCTCGTCTGCGCGCGCGAAGCCGACGGAATCGCGCGCGACACCAGGTCCTCGGCGTTGTCGACGAACACACCCGATGGCGCCCCGCCCGCGCCGCGCATGATGCGACCACCCGACGGATCTTTGGTAGCCGCCGTAACCCCGGCCAGCTCCATCGCCCTGGCGTTGGCCAGTACGGCGTGACCGTCGATTCGGGAAAGCACGACCGGATTGCGGGGTAGCGCACGCGACAGTGCCTCATGGGTCGGGAATTCTTTCTCCGCCCAGAGATTCTGGTCCCAGCCGCGGCCGGTAATCCATTCGCCAGGCCCGACGTTCTTCGCCCAGGCGACTACGCGCGCTATCGCCTCGTCGTACGACTTCGAACCGGCGAGGTTCACAGTCCGCAGCGACGTGCCGAGCCCAAGGAGGTGCGCGTGAGCGTCAACCATCCCCGGGATTACGGTGCGCCCGGCAAGGTCGATCACTCTTGCGTCGCGCCAACCAAGCGCGCGCATCTCCGCATCGGAGCCGGCGAACGCAACGCGACCGCCCCGCACCGCCAGCGCGCTGACCATCGGCCGCGTGTTGTCGACGGTGTATATGCGTCCGTTGGTGAGAATCAGGCCGGCGTCGTTCTGCGCCCAGAGGAGCGACGGTGCGAGCGCCACGATCGAGAGGTAGGTTGAGAGATGTCTCATGAACGGAGTTTGCCTGACGTGCTTCTCCCGCACAAGGAGAAGAGCGGAGCATTCATGAGCAGCCTGCGGGCCGCCGTCCTCCTCGCAGTATGCGCATCGTGCCTGCGCCTGCCCGGCCGTCCGGACGTGAGTAGCGAGCTATGGGGATTCACGGGGCCGTGGGATGCGAAGAGCGACAGCTCAGCGGTAAGGAATTCGCCGCGCCTCAACCGGATCGTGACCGGCTGGATCGCGTTCGACACGCTCAGCCTCATGCCAGTCGAGCTCTATCCGGATTCGCTCGCTGCTTCGCCGTCGATGCGCGGCCGCGCGATGGCACTGATCACCTCCTATAACGGCAGCCGCTTTCACCCTGAGATCATCAAGGGCCTCGGGTTGAGTCCGGTCGCGCGCTCGCTCGCTGCGGCGGCACTCGGAGCCCTCATCGAAAAGGGCGGATACGCCGGAGTCGTGATTGATTTCGAGGGAATGACGCCGCGCGATCTCGACGCACTTCTTGTCGTCACGCGTGAGTTTGCCGACACGGTGCGCGCGCACGGCGCGGCGATGGTAGCGATCGCCGTTCCGGCGGGTGACACGGCGGCGTATCCCGGCGCGTTGCTCCTCGCGAAGGCCGACGTGATCATGCCGATGCTCTACGACCAGCACTGGAGCGCCTCGCCAGCAGGTCCGATCTCGTCTCCGGAATGGGTTCGCCGCAACCTCGGCGCACGCGTCGCCGAAGTGGGAGCAAAGCGAATCGTCGCCGCGTTCCCGCTTTACGGTTACCGCTGGCGCCGCAACGCCGCGGCGGAGGTGATCGGCTTCAGTGACGCAGTCCGGCTTACGTCAATGACAAACACCCTTCTCACCCGCGACATCCCATCGGCGACTCTCCACGCCACGTCTCCCGAAGGATGGGAGGTCTGGGTGACGGACGCGGCGCTGCTGCGGATCCTGATGAGCGATGCGCGCCATCTGGGAGTCTCGACATTCGCGTTGTGGAGGCTTGGCCTCGAGGATCCCGCCATCTGGGAGACGGCGCCGCGCTAGACGATCAGCAGCTCGCGCTGGTAGTCGGCGGGAGTGATGAGCAGGCCGTCGTCGCCGATGAAGCCGTTTACCTCGCTTCGCATTCCCACTTCGCCTTTCAGGTAGACGCCGGGCTCGATCGAGAAGCCAACACCGGGGAGCAGCAGCCGCTCTTCGCGAGTCTCGAGGTTGTCGATGTGCGGTCCGGATCCGTGCAAATCCCGCGGATCGATTGAATGTCCCGTGCGGTGGGTGAAAAACTCGCCGTAACCGCGCTCGGTGATCACCGCCCGCGCGGCGTCATCCACCTCGCCGCCGCGCACCGGCTTGCCCGAGGAGATTCGGTCCCTGAGAAGCTCGATCGCCGCATCGCGCGCGTCGCGCACGGCGAGCCAGACCTTGCCGTCTCGCTCCGATGGCTTGCCGAGCGAGGCCATCCACGTCTGATCGGCGTAAACGCCGCCCTGCTCCGTCGCCCATAGGTCGATGAGGAGAATATCGCCGCGCCGTATCGGCGAGGAGGACTCCGCCGTCGGCTCATAGTGAGGATTGGCGGCGTTGGGTCCGATTGCGACAACCGGTCCGTGATCCGAGTGAAGACCCAGGGCCGCGAACCGATCCCTGATCCAGGACATCAGCGCAAACTCGGTCAGATGATCAGCGCTGTCGGCCCTGTCGCCGGCGAGCCGCAGCGCATCCTGCCCGATCTTCGCGATTGCTACCGAGGCGCGCTCGTGCGAGGCGCGCTGCTCCGGAGTCCAGACGGCGTAAAAGCGCGTCACGAGCTCCGCCGAAGTGACGACCTCCGCGCCGGCAGCGCGAACCATCTCGACCACTCCCGCGGGAACGCGGTCCAGATATGGCACCGCGTCGCCGGGCGAATACTCCATTGCAACGCGCTTCCCACCAACGATGGTCGCGAGAAGACCTTCCAGTGTCTTCCAGCCGCTGTAAATCTCCTTCTTCCATTCGCTCGGCCAGTGCTGCCACGGACCCTGCTCGATTGCGTGCGTGATGGCGACGGGCGCACCCTGCCGCGGGATGTAGACGAAGATGCGGCGCGTCGTCATCCCCGGCAGCTGCAGCAGGCCGGTGGCGACGGGATTCAGGCCGTGAAAGTCGTAGAGCAGCCACCCGTCGAGCTTTGCAGTTGCGAGCGCCGCCTGGATTGGCGCGAGCGCGGCCGGCGCGAGCATCAGCTCCGCACCTTGCTCGTCCGCCACTCCGCCCGCCACTCGCACACGCCGTCGCCGCGGTCGAGGCAACGCGGGTGATCAATCATGCCGCTGCCGCTGACGAGGAGCTTGAGCATTTCGCGGAGCGCCGATTCATAGTAAGTGCAACCGAGCGAGCGCGGCGCGCTCCCCTGCGTCGCCGATTCGGTAACGCTGAGCACCAGCGAGGATCCGGCCTTGGTGACCGTTCCGCCGAGGTAGCGCATGGTCACTGCCCGGAGCTGGTTGAAGGCGAGTGGCCGCCCGGCGAAGCCGGGCAACAGGTGGATGAGCTTGCGCTGCGAGAAGGGGATGAGCTCGTACATGCTCGCCGCGACACCGGTACCGCCGCGCACGAAGATTCCATCGGCGTCATCTCTCCTCCCGATGAGCTTCGAGATTCCCAGCGCCTCGGGCACGACGATCTCCTGGCCGCGCTTCATCGCGTCCTTGTAGCGCCGTATCTGCGCGATGACAGTGTCGCTCAGGCCCAGTCGCTTGTTCCTGTGCTCCTGTACATATTCGACATCATCGCCCTCGGGAGTGTCGATGCTGCGCACGGCTTCGAGGAGACTGAGGGGGACCAACGCGTTTACGGTGCCGGGCATTTCGGGAGTGAGCGGAGAGCGCAAGCTAACCCGCGCCAATAGCCCCTTCAAGCGATATTGAGTGCACGGGGGTGAAAAGTTGGCAGGATTTCTTTTGTTGATGTCGGGATCGGGTATGATCTCCGTATGAGCCGAAGCACCGGCGCACGCGTTCTTCTGGTCAGCATCAACCGCGAGCGACAGCCGTATCCGGTCGTTCCGAACGGGCTTGCCGCCGTTGCATCGGCGCTCGATGAAGCCGGTCATGAGGTGAGGCTCCTCGACCTCTGCTTCGAGAAGCACCCTGCTACCGCAGCGGCAAGTGCGACCGTCTCGTTCAAGCCTGAAATCATCGGCGTATCGGTGCGCAACATTGACAACAGCGACGCGATCGCGCTTCGGCATTACACGCCCGAGGCGCGCGAGGTGCTGGCCGCGCTCCGCCGCGCCGCGCCCGCCGCGAAAGTGATTGCGGGCGGCGCCGCGTTCGGCGTCGCTCCCGAGGCGCTCTTCCGTGATCTCGGCGTTGACTACGCTGTTGCAGGGGATGGTGAGCGGGCGAGCGTCGCCCTCGTGAATGCGCTGTCCGATGGGGTTGCGGTCGGCTCGTTGCCCGGCGTGGTCCGCGATCGCGCGGGGACGGTGGTATTCACGCCACCGGGGGAAGACGCCGATCTGGACTCGCTCCCGTCGCCGGCGCTGCACCGGTGGATCGATCTGGCTCGTTACCAGCGGCACGGCGCGACAATTCCAATTCAGACGAAGCGTGGTTGCGTCTACAAGTGTGTGTACTGCACGTACCGGAACGTCGAGGGGTGGGGCTACCGCACTCGCGATCCGGCGCGGGTTGCGGACGAGATTGCCGAGCTGAAGCGCGAGGCGGGAGTTACGCATTTCGACTTCGTCGACTCCACCTTCAACTCTCCGCCCGGTCATGCGATCGGCGTGTGCGAAGCGATCATCGGGCGCAAGCTGAATGTCCACCTCGATACCACGAACTTCACTCCTGCCGCGGCACCCGCCGAGCTGCTGGCGGCGATGAAGCGTGCCGGCTTCCGGTCGCTCGGCATTACCGCCGAGAGCGCCAGCGACGCCGTGCTGGAGCGGCTCGAAAAGGGTTTCAGCGCGGCGAAAGTGCGCGAGGTCGCGGCGCGCGTTGAAAAAACGGGAATACGCACCCTGTGGATCTTCCTCGTCGGCGGTCCCGGCGAAACGCCGGCAACGATGGAAGAAACGCTGGCGTTCGCGAAATGGAGGCTCGAGCGGGGCGACGCCGTTTACCTCACCGTCGGGCTGCGCATTTACCCCGGCACAACGCTGCACCGGATTGCAATCGCCGAAGGCATCGTTGCCGAGGGAGACTCGCTTCTCGATCCCCGCTTCTATTTTTCGGGCGCGCTACAGTTCGACGTTGCGGTGGCGCGGCTGAGAAGGTTCGCCGCTGACCACCCGCGCTTCATGTTCTCAGCCGACTCGCGGTCAGCTGTCCTCCCGTACCTGACCCGCGCGGCTTCGCTGCTGCGACTGCCGCGTCCGCACTGGCGCTACATGGGTGTATTCCAGCGTGTTGCGCGAGCGGTCGGATGAGAGAGGCATCAGTGGACGCTGAGATCATCGTCGTGGGCGGAGGGCCGGCGGGGGCGTCCACTGCGCATGCACTCGCCAGCAGCGGTCACGACGTACTCGTACTCGACCGCGCGCGTTTCCCGCGCGACAAGGTCTGCGCCGAATATCTGAGCCCGCAGGCGTCGCGAATCCTCGCGCTGATGGGTGCGCTCGAGGAGATCGAGCGGAGCGGCCCGGCGCACCTCGCCGGAATGGAGGTACGGGCGCCCAATGGCCGGACGGTGCGCGGGGAGTTTGCCGCGGTGCGCGGCTTCCGTCCGTTCCGTGACCGTGGGCTCGCGATCCGCCGCACCGTGCTCGACGACATTCTCATTCGGCGCGCCGTCGCGGCGGGAGCACGCCTCGAGGAAGGAACGAGGATCAGCGACGTGCTGCGCAGCGCGGACGGAAAGGTGACCGGCGTCGCCGGGCGCGACGCATCCGGCGCGGCGCGTGATTTCCGCGCCCGCATCGTCGTTGGCGCTGATGGCCTGCGCTCAGTCGTCGGGCGGCGGCTCGGCCTGGTGCGCGCAGCAAGGTGGCCAAAGCGGATCGCGCTGGTGGCGCACTATCGGAACGTCGCCGGCATTGGCGTCATGGGAGAGATGCACGTCGATCGGGACGGTTACCTTGGCATGGTCGATGTCGGCGGCGGCGTCACCAACGTCGCCGTTGTCGTCCCCGTCAGCGGAGCCGGACGAGTGGTCGAGGGCAAGGCGGAGTTTCTCGAGGAATGGATCGCAGCGCGGCCATCAATCGCTGAGCGATTCGTCGGCGCCGAGCGTATCGACGCGGTGCGCGCGACCGGACCGTTTGCTTCGGCGGCGAAGAAGGCCTGGGCTCCCGGCGCGGCGCTCGTCGGCGACGCGGCGGATTTCTACGATCCGTTTACGGGCGAGGGGATCTACGCGGCGCTGCGTGGAGGAGAGCTTCTGGCGCCGTTCATCGCCGAGTCGCTCCGGCCGGGCGCGCCTGCGGAGCGCGCGCTGGCCGCGTACGACGCTGCCCGCATCGAGCAGTTCAGCGGCAAGTGGAAGGTCGAGCGGCTCGTCGGGATGGCGGTCGCATATCCCGCGATGATGAATCGGATGGCCGGCGTGCTGTCGCGCCGGAAGGACATGGCGGACCTGCTCGTCGGGGTAGCAGGCGACTTCGTGCCGCCGCGCGCGGTGCTGAACCCGAAATTCCTGCTCACGCTTTTTTTCTCACCCGTTCGCGCATGAGCGTAAACGAGGAACAGTTTCGGAGCGCGCTGGGACGATTCGCGGTTGGTGTCACTGTCGTCACCACGCGCAGCGCCGACGGCGGGGACCACGGCATGACAGTGAGTGCTTTCTGCTCGCTCAGCCTCCAGCCGCCGCTCATTCTCGTCTGCATCGATAAGACGGCGTCCATCTACGACATTATTACGACCGCCCCCAACTTCGCCGTTAACGTACTTTCGATGAGCCAGGAACCGGTTGCGCGCAGATTCTCGGTGGTGGACATCGACCGCTTCGAGGGCGTTGGATTCAGTCGCGGACGGGGCGAAATCCCGGTCATCGACGATGCGGTGACCGTGCTCGAGTGCCGCCGCACGGCGAGCTACGACGGAGGCGATCACACGATCATCATCGGCGAGGTCGAAGAGGCCCGCTGGAACGACAGCGGCCGGCCGTTGCTGTATTATCGAGGCGGCTATGCCCACCTCGAGCGCTGACATGAGGCACCGATGCGAATGCCCGCCCTGCTGACGCCCCCGCGGCTGCGTGGCGTCGAGATTATCGACCAGCCCGGTGTCGATCCGGCGGTCGTCGCCAGATCGCTCCGCGATGTCACTCGCGCCAATGCCCTCTTCGGCGGCACGAGCTCGGCGCTGGCGGAATTCGAGGACGCCCTCGAGCACCTGCCCCCTAATGCGACACTCCTCGATGTCGGTACCGGACTCGGCGACATCCCCCTCGCGGCGCGCAAAGTGGCGCGCGGGCGCGGCGTGCAGCTTACGACGCTGGGCATCGACTCGGCGGAGGTCTTGCTCCGCGCCAGCGGCGCCGGCGTTGACCTGGCTGTCCGCGGCGATGCGCTCAACCTGCCCTTCGCCACCGCGAGCATCGATGTCGTCATGTGCTCGCAGGTGCTTCATCACTTTGCCGGCGCCGATGCAATCCGCCTCATCCGCGAGATGAATCGTGTCGCGCGCGTGAGAGTAATCGTGAGCGACCTGCGGCGCAGCTGGATCGCCGCGGCGGGACTGTGGCTGGCGTCGTTCCCGCTTCGATTTCATCCGGTCAGCCGTCACGATGGTGTCTTATCGGTGATGCGCGGGTTCACCAGGGGCGAGCTTCTCGAGACGGTGCGCGCGGCGGTTGCGCGCCGGCCGGTTGTCAGCAGGCGCCCTGGTTTTCGCGTCACGACGAGCTGGACGCCAACGCACTGATGTCGTCGCCTGCCGCCGGCTACGAGCTCGGGCCGATGCCGCCTGGCAGGCCGATGCACACTGTCGATGAGGGGCTGGTGCGCGCGCCGATCAGGAACGTCTTCGACATCGCGCAGAAGGTCGAGCACTGGCCCGCGTACCTGAAGCACTACAGAAAGGTGCGCTTTCGGGAGAAGCGCGCCGACGGCGGTGGCCTGGTGGAGATGTCCGCGTATCGGCCCTTTCCGATACCCGGCATCCACACTGGACCGGCCGGATTCATGTGGCCGACCTGGTGGCTGTCCGAGATGAGTATCGACCACGAGGCGCCAGCGATCCGATTCCGTCACGTCGGGGGTATTACGAAGGGGATGGACGTCGAATGGTCCTTCACGCCGACGCCCGGTGGCACTCATGTTAGAATCCTTCATGTGTGGGATGGTCCGCGCTGGCCGCTCGTTGGCATGTGGGCGGCAATGAACGTCATCGGCCCGGTTTTCGTGCACGGCATCGCGTCACGGACACTTGCCGGGCTTGCACGGGTCGCCGAACAGGAAGCTTTCAGAAAATGGTAATGCTGCACGAGCGCATGAATGGAACTCGAAGGGTCGTGATCACCGGAGTCGGCGCGATCACGCCGATCGGCACGACGGGCAGCGGCATGTGGGACGGTCTCACCCGCCAGCAATCGGCGGTCACGGCGCTGACGCGATTCGATCCGTCTCCATTCCGCAGCCACAACGCGGCCGAGGTGAACGACTTCGTCCCCACCGACCATCTCGAGCAGCGCAAGGCGAAGCGACTCGACCGGTTCTCGCAGTTTTCCGTTGTCGGGGCGCAGATGGCGCTGGCCGATTCCGAGCTCGATCTCGCGGCCGAGAACCGCGAGCGCGTTGGTGCGATGATGGGCACGGCACTCGGCGGCATCGGGTACGCCGAGAGTCAGCTCGGCGCGTATATGGAGGGGGGACTCCGCGCGGTGGACGCCACGCTCGCACTGGCGGTTTTCGGTGGTGCTTCGAGCTGCAACATCGCGATCGAGCTTGGCATCAGCGGGCCCAACTCCACCAACGCAATGAGCTGCGCATCCGGCACCATCGCCATCGGAGACGCTTACCGGCAGATCAGGGACGGCTACGCTGATGTGATGATTGCGGGCGGTTCGGAGGCGCCTCTGGCGCCGCTCTGCTACGGTGCGTTTGCGCTCATCAGGGCGATGTCAACGCGGAACGACGACCCAGCGAGCGCATCACGCCCATTCGACAAGGACCGCGATGGGTTCGTGATGGGCGAGGGCGCGGCGGTGCTCGTCCTCGAGGAATACGGGCGCGCTGTCGCGCGAGGCGCGAAGATCTACGCCGAAGTGGCTGGCTACGGTACGACGAACGACGCCTACCACATGACGGCGCCGCTACCCGACGGATCGCAGGCGGCGAGATCGATGCAGCTCGCGCTGGACGACGCGCACGTGTCGCCGGCGGAAATCGGTTACGTGAATACGCACGGCAGCTCGACGCCGCTCAACGATTCGACCGAGACCGCGGCGATCAAGAAGGTGCTTGGCGAACGGGCATACTCGGTGCCGATGAGCGGCACGAAGGGATACTACGGACACGCGTTGGGAGCGTCCGGCGCCATCGAAGCAGCAATCTGCGCGCTGGCAATCGACCGCGAATGGCTGCCGCCGACGGTGAATCTCAAGGTTGCGGACGCGGCTTGCGATCTTAATTTTCTGCCGGCCGTCGGGCGGGCGGAGCGGGTCGAGCACGTGCTCAGCAATTCGTTTGGATTCGGCGGGATCAACGCCGCCCTGGTGTTGCGACGGGTTATTTAGCGCGCCAGCACCACTCAATGCCGGAGAATCAAATTGCGTGATTCGTGGCGCCATTTTGCAGCTGAGTTCATCGGCACGTTCGCGCTGGTATTCGTTGGCAGTGGTGCGATCCTGTCGGCGAAACAGGCAGGCAGCTCCGCCGCCCTCGTTGAAGTCGCCCTCGCGAACGGGCTTATCGTTGCCGTGATGGTGAGCGCGCTGATGCGCATCTCCGGTCACTTCAATCCGGCGGTGACGGTCGGCTTCCTGGCAACGCGCCGCATTCAGCCGACGATGGCGGGCCTTTACATCATCGCCCAGATCCTCGGCGCCGTCATCGCCGGCTATGCGCTCAAAGCAACCTTTCCGGAGGCAGTTTTCGCGGTGACGCGCGGCGGTGGCCAATCCATATCTCTCGACATTGGCGGCACCCAGGCTTTCCTCCTCGAGGCGATCGCGACGTTCTTCCTGGTCCTGGTCGTATTCGGGACAGCAGTCGATGAGCGCGCCCCGAACATCGGAGGTCTTGCCATCGGTTTCGTGGTCGCGGCAAACATCCTCGCAATCGGTCCGCTAACGGGGGCGTCAATGAATCCGGCGCGCTCGTTCGGACCCGCGGTTGCGAGCGGAGTTTTCGAGGCGCAGATGATCTACTGGATTGCGCCCACGGTCGGCGCAGTCCTGGCAGCGCTGCTTTACGACTTCCTGTTCCTGCGGCGAACCCGCGAACCCGCGAATCACGGCGAGCTGCGGCCCTAGCGCCTGGTTTCAGCGCGGTTAGCTGAGCCTCGGCTGCAATCTTCCGCTGGCCAGCAAATGGAACAGTGTGAGGAGGGCCTGCCCGAGCATGATGAGTCCCGCCAGTACCGGGGCCATCTCGACATCCCCGTTTGACGCGTTGATGTTTTGCGCCACTGACTCAATCAGTCCAACCCCGCCCACGCACGCCGACAACGCCTGGCCGGCGAAGAGTGCGCCTGTCGCCAGGTCACCCCATTTGCGCAGCGCGCCGCGCAGGTAGGCGAGGGTGTACACTCCCTGAACGAGCAGGGAGATGCCGATGAACACGACGACCGCGGGAACGTGACCCCTTCCGATGATCCATGTGCCGATGAGGACGAGGCCGGCGGCGGCATTTGCGAATGAAGCGAGCGTGAGCAAGGACGTAAGCATTTAACGAAACTCCTGAGAAGTTCTCCCAAGATGGGCCGTTGACTTTGTATTGTCAAGTACTTTGTTAGATGCGAACGTTGATTTTTTGTTGCTCACCACGCGCGCCTGGCGGTACGAAAGTCGCCCTTAACCGGCATCATGCGAATCAGAAATGGCGGCAGGCTGCTCGGGGCGGGCCTGGTGAGCAGCACTGCGCTGCTTGGGCTCGGTGCCCTCGTGCTTGGAGGGAGAACTGGCGGCTTCGACAGCCGCGTTCGCTCCTATTTTCCCCGCTACCGACGCTCGCGCACGAAGCGGAACGCAGAGTCGCTCGGGCCGATCGGAAAAACCTGGCTGCACCTCCCGATCACCGGGGGAGTTGCCGCCTATCTGCTCCTGAAGAAGAAGGGAGCCGACAGCGCCGTGACAGTGATGACGTCGGCGCTGGCATCGTACGCCGCGGCGGACGCTGCGGAGAAGTTTCTGCCCCGACGCCACGCGCCCTGGGGCCGTTTTTCGCTCACAGAGCCAAGCTTCCCGAGCGGGCACGCGTTGCGCGCGTCGACTGTATCGCTCGTAACGGCGTACGTGCTCGTCCGGGAGAACGTCGGCAACAGGGAAATCTATGTTCCCGTAGCCCTCTCGATTCCTCTCGTGGCCGCGCTTCATGCGCTCTATCTCGACCGCCACTGGGCCACCGACATTATCGGTGGTTGGCTGGGCGCTGCTGCTCTTGGTAGCGCGTGCGCCGCGGGATATGAGGTCGCACAAGCGCGCAGGAAGGCCAAGATCCGAAAGACGTAGCGGTCGAGCCCGGTGCAGCTTCAGTCTCCCGTTGCTATTTCCCCGCCGTTCTCCTGCCACGCCCTCCAGCCGCCCGCCATGGACAGGACGCTGGAGTAACCCATCCTCTGCAGTGAGTCCGCGGTGAGCGCCGACCGAAACCCTCCGCCGCAGTAAAGAATGATCTCGGCATCCTTGTCGGGAATGGCTTTCTCTACGTCACGCTCGATGACTCCCCTTCCGAGATGCACGGCACCCCGCGCGTGCCCCGCCGCCCACTCCCGGTCTTCGCGCACATCCACGAGCAGTGCTCCGCTCTCCGCCATCCTCCTCGCCTCGTCCGCTCCGACTTCGCGGCCGCGCTGTCTCGCCTCGTTGACGAGCGCCAGAAATCCGGGCGAGTGATCCATCAGGCGTGCGGCGGTTTTTTTCCGGTTACCTTCTGCCAGCCGAGATCGGTGCCGCGCCGTGCAACGAGCTGAGTCGCGGCAACGGCTGCCGCCGAGAGCACTACCCACGCCAGCGCGCTCGACCAGCTCTGGTCGCCCTTCCATGGCTCGTACGGCGGGTCTTCATCGCGGGCCTTTCGCCATCCCGCCTCGAGCGCCGTACCGACGACCTGACCGACGAGCATCGCCGAGCCGGCGCTCACCAGCATCCAGGCCGTTCTTTTGGAGATCGATTGTTTGGCCATGTCGGGTATTCCTGGTTTAGACGTGACAGGCCGCGAGGCCGCGCTTCTCCAGATAACGCTGGTGGTAGTCCTCGGCGATGTAGAACTCCGACGTGGGCGTGATCTCGGTCACGACCGGCCGCGCGAACTTTCCGCTCGCCTCGAGCTTCCGCTTCGATTCCTCGGCGGCGGTCTTCTGCGCGGGCGAGTGGTAGAAGATTCCCGACCGGTACTGTGTTCCGACGTCGGGCCCCTGACGGTTGAGCGTCGTCGGATTGTGATTTTCCCAGAACACATCGAGCAGCCTCTCAAAGGTGACCTGGGCGGGGTCGAACTCCACCTGCACGACTTCAGCGTGGCCCGTCCTGCCGGTGCAGACATCCTTGTAGGTCGGGTTCGGAAGCGTGCCACCCAGGTATCCGACGAGCGCTTCCTTCACGCCCTTGACGTTGCGAAAGGTGACTTCGACGCCCCAGAAACAACCCGCTCCAAATGTTGCAAGCTCCATCTCGTCACTCCTGATTCAATCGTTATTGCCTGTTCCAAAGATAACGGCGTGCAATGCGCGGAATCGCTACCAGCCTTCGCGGTCTCTCAGCGTGGTGATGTGCGCGACGTGGTGCCGCCCGTGCCACGCGTACAGGCCGAGCACCTGCTGGAGGGTGAGCACGCGCCCATGGTCCGGATGGCGAAAACCGCGCCGGAAATCGGCGCTGTCCATGGTTCGGAGAAGCGGAACCCAGCGTTCGTGAATCGCCTCGACCAGCCTGAGAGACACCTCGGCCGCAACCTTTTGCGAGTCCGGCAGTTCCGCCCACTTCGCCTCGTCGTAAGGCTTTATCGTCGGCTCGTCTTCCGTCAGCGCCAGCTTGAAGCGCGAGTATGCATTCATGTGACTGTCGGGGACGTGGTGCACGACCTGCTTCACCGTCCAGCCGCCGGGGCGGTAGCGGGTTTCGAGCTGGTCGCGCGAGAGGCCGGTCACTGCAGCGCGGAGGGCTGCCGGCGTCGCGGCGATCTCGTCGATCAAACGCGCGTGGTCCGCTTCCGCGATCGGGGCGTCGAAATCGAACTTCCCAACCGGATATTTCAGGTCGGTCACGGCTAGTCTATCACCACTGCCGTACCCGAGACGCTGACCATCAGCATCCCGCCGCCCCGCCCCATGCTGATGTTCTCGTAATCGATGTCAACCGCGATCACCGCGTTCGCACCCATCGATCTCGCCGTTTCCTGGAGATCGTTGAGCGCGATATCCCTCGCCGAACGCAGCTCCTTCTCATAGGCAGCCGAGCGCCCGCCGATGATATCGCGGATTCCAGCAAAGATGTCGCGGAAGATGTTGGCGCCGAGAATGGCTTCACCCGTCACGATGCCGATGTACCGCGTTACGGGATGGCCTTCGATCGTGTTCGTGGTGACGCAGATCATGCTGTTGGTTCGTACGTGATTCATGTTCCCACCTGATGGAATTTTTCCTCGTACCGGACAACCGATTCGCTTATGATTCGCGCCGCCACCTCGCTCTTCTCCCAGCCGAGTATCTCGACTCGGCGGCCTTCCAGATCCTTGTAGATGTGAAAGAAGTGCTCGACTTCCTTGAGATAGTGCTGGGAAAGATCGGCGATGTCGAAGTATTCGTGGTAGTAGGGATCGTGACAGGGCACCGCGAGAATCTTGTCGTCCGGCTCGCCGCGGTCGAGCATGCGGAGCACGCCGAGCGGACGGCAGTCGATCTGGCAGCCGGGGAACGTCGGCTCGTTGATGTGGACGAGAATGTCAAGCGGATCGTTATCCTCGTGCAACGTGCGCGGGATGAATCCGTAATCGCCCGGATAGTGCACGGCTGAGTAAAGCACACGGTCGAGCCGCAGGAGCCCGGAGACCTTGTCGAGCTCATACTTGTTACGGCTCCCGCGCGGGATCTCCACGACGGCGGTGACTTGCTCGGGCGGACGGGGTCCGACCGGCAG
>JACCRL010000125.1 GCA_013813605.1 Gemmatimonadaceae bacterium | reverse complement strand
ACGCAGAACCGATCGGTATCAACGGCGCGACCAGGCCCGACGGCATCCTCCCACCAGCCCGGTCGCCCGTCGACCTCATTCCGGGTGATGTGCCGCGAAGCCGAAATCCCTCCGAGCACCAGCACTGCAGGTCCGTCTGCCGCTCCGCAGACCTCGTACCTGATCGGCGGCAGGCCAGGCGCCAGCGCGACACCCTGGCGGACGAAGGTCTCCCGGCGAGCCGGCTCGTCGCAAGCAATGGGATGTTCTTCGAGTCTCATTTCAGTGCCGCCGCTTCGGCGTAGCTACCCAGCGCCTGCCCGGAGAGCGGAAGTGCTGGAACGCCCGGCCTTGCAAACTCCGTCCGCGCCGGTGTGTCGAGTGCGTAACAGTGCTCGGGTCCGGGGAAGGCGCTGCTCCTTACGTCGTGGGCATACTCGCGAAACACCCGCTCGATCTCCGTCCCAAGTTGTGCGTATTGCTTGACGAATCGCGGAGCAATGTCCCCGACGAAGTTGCCGAGGATGTCGTGCGAGATAACGAGCTGGCCGTCAACGCACGGCCCAGCGCCGATTCCGTAAACCGGTATCTCGACACTTTCCCGGATGCGCGCCGCCGATTCGCTCGGCATTGCCTCCAGCAGAATCGAGAATGCGCCAGCGTCCTGCAGCGCGACTGCGTCGTCGGTCAGCCTCTCCACAGCCGCCTCCGATTTGCCCTGCACCCGGTAGCCTCCCAGCTGCGCCAGATTCTGCGGCGTGAGCCCGAGATGACCCATGACGCAGATGCCAGCATCTGCCATCGCGCGCACGCGTTGCGCAACGCGTCGACCGCCTTCGCACTTGACGGCATCGCACCCGGCCGCGATGAAGCGGCCGGCATTGAGCACCGCGGTCTCGTCGGACGGCTGGTACGATAGAAACGGAAGGTCGCCGACGATGAAAGCGTGTTGCGTCGCGCGACAGACGCTGCGCACGAACACGATCATCTCATCCATGCTCACCCCGAGTGTATTCGGAAGTCCCATCATCGTCATGCCCGCCGAGTCGCCGACGAGGATCATGTCGACCCCCGCGCGCTGCGCGAAGGTCGCGGTCGGATAGTCGTACGCGGTGACGAACACGGCTTTCTGGCCGCGTGCCTTGTACGCGTTGAGCGTGGTGGTGGTGACTTTCTTTGGCATGGTGAGTTGGGTAGTCAGGCGGCCGCGGCCGGAATCGCGGCAGCGAGCTGTTTAATGCGCTCGATGCCGAGCGCCACGTTCTCCCGCGAGTTTGCGAAGGAGATTCTGAGATGGTTTTCCCCTGCTGCTCCGAATGCGGTACCGGCGAGGCAGGCAACGCCCTGGTCGTGAAGGAGATCGTGCGCCAGCTGCGCCGCTGTTCCTCCGGTTCTGTCGAGCAGACGGCGCACGTTGGGAAAGGCGTAGATCGCGCCGCGAGGCGCCGTGCAGCTAAGGCCTGGAATGGCGTTGAGACTGTCGGTGACCAGGCGCGCCCTCGCCGCGTACTCGCTGCGCATGTCGGTGACGCATTGCTGGGAGCCGGTAAGCGCAGCGATCCCCGCGTGCTGGACGAACGTGGCTGTGCAGGAGAACGAATTGGTGGCAATCCTGACGACGGGATCGACCATCCACGCGGGGAGCACCGCGTAGCCGAGGCGCCAGCCGGTCATGGCGTAGGACTTGGAGAAGCCGTCCACGATCGCGGTGCGCTCAGCCATGCCGGACAGTCCCTGAATGCTGGCGAAGCGTCCGTCGTACTGGAGCCCCGCGTAAATCTCGTCGCTGACAACGACCAGATCCCGTTTCTGGGCGAGCTCGGCGACGCGCTCAAGCTCGTCATGCCGAAGGGCGCTGCCAGTTGGATTGTGTGGATGATTCAGTACCAGCACGCGCGTTCGCGGCGTACAGGCGGCCTCGATCTCCTCTGCGCTCAGGCTGAACGCGCGGGCCGGATCGAGCTGATAGAAACGTGGAACGCCTCCGGCGAACCGCGTAACAGCTTCGTACGCGGAGAAGCCAATGTCTGGAAGCAGTACTTCCGTTCCCTCTTCGATCAATGCGAGCAGCGTCGAAAAAATCGCGGACTTGCCGCCCGGGGTTACTACGACGTTGCCCGGCGCGGTGCTCGCTCCGCGCCCGCGCACGTGATCAGCTACGGCTGCACGGAGAGTGGGGAGCCCGGCAGGTGGCGCATATCGAACGTGTCCATCGCGTAACGCCCGGACGCCGGCCTCGACGATTTGAGGCGGAGTGGGGAAATCGGGCTGGCCGAGCTCCAGGTGTACGATGTGTCTGCCGGCAGCTTCGAGTTTCCTGGCTGCCTCGGCAATCTCGAACGCTCCCTCTCCCGTCAGTGCTGCAATACGTTTTGCCACTCTCATCAGCTGCCTCCGACTCGCCGGAAAACAAAACGGCCGCGATTTCGCCATCGCGGCCGTTCGAACCAGGGATTCGATTCGAGTCGTAAAACGCGGGGCGATTCCGTCCGCCCCCTCCAGAAAAACAAATGCCCGCTGAGCTGTTTGGCCGCGGGCACTGCTTTTTAGCGAGTTATTTTACGTGGCTGCAATATGCGGCAAATCACCACGACTTCGATTGTAGGGGAAAGATTATCGCGCGGCGGTTGAATTGTCAATGTCGTCTGATTCCTACCCGGAGTTAGAGAGGCAGCAACTGCCACAGTTCATCTCCGGGCCTGGAACCTATTGCCTCTGAGAGCCTTAAACTGCGTATCAGGCTGGACCGCGTAACTCATCTTCTGGAGCATCCGTGAAGCACCAATCTCGCATCGCGCTTTTCGGGGTCGTCGTTGCAGCAGTATTCACTCTTGCGGCCATTCCATGCCTTGCACAGTCCGTTGAGGCGGGCGTCGCGCTCTATGAAGCGAAGAAGCTCGCCGAGGCCCGGGCAGCCCTCCTCCCATTCGCCCAGCGTGATGCCGTCGCCGCCTACCACCCCGTGACTGGGAAGTGTAGGCAAGGCGCCCCACCTGGTTCCGGGAGAGAATGGCCTCGGAACCCTCACGACTGAGTTCCTCGATCAATGGAACGGCGACGGCCAAGCCCGCCTTATTGTTCGGAGATGGCACGGTACGATCCTCGACTGTGGTAATGCTGCTGAAAGAAGGCTAGCTGGCCCGTTCTTCTCGCGTTCGAGCCGTCTATCTTAGGTGATGCTGGAGCCGCTGGATGAGCTGTTCGATGTACTCGTGATCGGAGGGGGGATCACCGGGTGCGGCGTCGCGCGCGATGCCGCTCTGCGCGGCCTCCGCGTCGCGCTCGTCGAGCGCGATGACTTCGGCAGCGGAACCTCCGGCCGCTCCTCACGCCTCATTCATGGCGGCATCCGCTACCTCGAGCACGGCCAGGTACACCTCGTCCATGAGGCAATTCGCGAGCGACAGATTCTCCTGCGAATCGCGCCGCACCTGGTGCAGCCGCTGGCATTTACCTGGCCGATCTATCGCGGCGCGAGGGTAGGGAGACTCAAGCTGTCCGCTGGAATGCTGGTGTATGACCTGATGGCGGCTGGTCGATCGAAGCGGCACGCGATGTTGAGCGCGGAGGAAGTTGTCGGGAGAGAGCCGGGGCTCCAAGCAAAGGGTCTCACCGGCGGCGCGCTGTACTACGACGCGTCAACCGACGACGCCCGTCTCACGCTCGCCAACGCCATTGCCGCGCGTGAAGCCGGCGCCAGCGTGGTCAATCACACCATCGTCTCGCGCGTCGATGACGCCA
>JACCRL010000105.1 GCA_013813605.1 Gemmatimonadaceae bacterium | reverse complement strand
CGTCAACACCTGCCCGGTGTGTCTCGCACTGCCGGGCTCGCTTCCCGTGCTCAACCTGCACGCCGTCGAGCTGGCGACGCGCGCCGCTCTCGGGCTCGGATGCACCGTGAATCCGGTGTCCGTGTTCGCGCGCAAGAATTATTTCTACCCGGACCTGCCGAAGGGATATCAGATCTCGCAGTTCGACCAGCCACTGGCCACCGGCGGGTCAGTCACAATTGCGTCGGCCGCCGGCGGTGCCGAGGAGCGCGTCGGCATCACGCGCGTGCACATGGAGGAGGACGCCGGAAAATCAATTCACGACCGCTATCCCGGCTCGACGGCGATCGATTTGAACCGCTCCGGCGTGCCGCTGATCGAGATCGTCAGCGAGCCCGACATGCGGAGCGCACGAGCGGCAGGCGAGTACCTCCGCACGGTAAAGCAGATCCTCCAGTATCTCGATGTCAGCGATGTCAGCATGGAAGAGGGAAGCCTGCGCGTTGATGCCAACATCAGTGTCCGCCTTCATGGCGAGACACAGCTTGGCACCAAGACCGAGGTGAAGAACATGAACTCGTTCTACGGCGTCGAGCGCGCACTCGAATCGGAGTTCGAGCGACAGTGCGCGCTCATCGGCACGGGCGGCAAAGTCGAACAGCAGACGCTCCTCTGGGATGGCGCGCGTGAGACGGTGCGTCCGAGCCGCACAAAGGAAGGCAGTCACGACTACCGTTACTTCCCGGAACCGGACCTGCGCCCGCTAATGCTCGACAAGGCGTGGATCGAGCGCATGCGGCACGAGCTACCCGAGCTGCCCGACGCGCGCCGCAAGCGCCTCGGCGTCGATTTCGGCATCGCGGAAACCGAGGTGGATCAGCTCACCGTCAGTCCCGCGCTTGCCGAGTACTACGAATCCGTCGCCCGCGCGGCAAAGGACGGGAAGGCAGCGTACAACTGGGTCATGGGAGAGGTGCAGGCGGCGCTACGCTCATCGGGAGGGGACATCCGCGAGTTTCGTGTCCGTCCGGCCGACCTCGCCCAGCTGTTGAACCTGCTGCGCGACGGAGCGATCAGCCACACCGCCGCGAAGCGCGTGTTCGCGCGCATGGCCGAGACGGGGAAGCCCGCCGCGCAGATTGCCGCCGAAGAGGGCCTCCTGCAGGTAGGGGACGACGCGGCGCTCGGTGTGTGGGTGGATGAAGTGCTTGCCGAGCATCCAGCGGAAGCGTCACGCTTTCTCGGCGGTGAGAAAAAGCTGCAGGGAGTGCTCGTCGGATTCGTGATGAAAAAATCCGGCGGTCGCGCCGATCCAAAGCGCGTAAATCAGCTGCTGGTGTCGCGCGCCGGGTAAAGGGGATCCGCCAGCGACGCCGCGTAGCGCAGCAGCGACGGTGGCATCCCGTAGTGGTGCTGCGCCTGTTCGTGCACATGGTCCTCACCGCGGCGAAGCGCCGACCGCCTGATCTTCTTCGCGTCGCGCAGGGCAACGGTGCCGGCCGGATCGAGCTTGTAGGGCTCGGCTTTTTCCATCCTCGTGAGCAGGTCGAGGATGTAGTCGAAGGCGCGCGTCATGTAGCCGCCGACTTCGCCTTCCGCGAGATCCCAGCGGCTTTTCTCCTCGACGAGCTGGAAGATGCGCTGCCACGATTCGGTATCCGCGACGTAAACCATGCCGCGAAAGATGCGCCGGTTTGTAGGAGTGCTGAAAATTGTCGGACTGAGAATGAGGTCGAGGTGCTCATCCGACCGTGAATGGTCGCGCAGGATGAGCTGCCGGGCCGTCCTGCTGAACCGCTCGCCGATGTGCATGTCGAACCTGCTCTCCCAGTAACTGTGTCCGAGCGCGGCCGTCGTCGACGTGATGGTGAGCTGGCGGGGGACGAAATAGTTGTGCGCCACGGCGTCGGCAGCGAGATGCGCGAGGTAGCCCAGCCCAAAGGCACGCAGAGATTCGCTCTCCGCCTTCTCGTGGATCTCAAAGCCGACGTTCCATGAATGGCAGTGACGTCCGGCGGCGGCGTACTTCTTTGCGATGCTCGTGTCGGCGGCGATTGAGCCGTACAGAAAATCGTACGGATACGCGGCGAGGAGCTCCGCTACTCCCGCCGGTAGAAGCGGAAGCGAGCGGAGCACGGCCTCGCCGAGGAAGATGTGGGTTCCGGGAGTCCAGGCGAGCGCCACGCTCGGCGTCAGCGCGAGCGCGAACACGACAAGGAGGGCGACCGCCGCCACCGGCATTGCGCGCCGGCAAGCGTGCGTCATCGGGGCCTGCTCAGACCCCGATGCGCTTCCGCTGTTTCCTGACGGCCTTGCGCAGGTCGTCCAGCTCGTCCTTCACGACGTTGTTGATCGCGTCGCGGGCGGATTCCATGTAGTCGCGCATCTGCTCGACCATGTCGTCCACCGGTACCCGGTCGATCATTTCCTCGCCGCGCTCTACCGCCTGCTTGAAGCCGCGACGGGCGCGTGGAGCAGCCCAGCGTGCACCTTCAGCCGCACGGTCTCCCGCCCAGCGTGCGCCGCCCATGCCAGCGGCGCCGGCAATGCGCGCGCCCCGTCCTGCGTGCCGCATCAATGGGGCGGCAAGGCGACCCGCCGACGGCCCGCGGCTGATGAGAAGCGTAAGTCCGGCTCCGACGGCCGCCCCGATCAGTGCCGCGGTGAGCAGGTCGAACTGCTGCTCACGGTTCTCGTCTAGCTCCATGTCTGGGTCGGACTCTTGGTCTCGGTTTCTCCCACTCGTCGGTGCCGCTTTCGCTGAAGTCCCCATCAGTCAATTCCTCCTGGTCGAATGCCGTATTGATGCCCGTTCGCACGCCGCGCAGCGTCGATGCCGTGGTCACGAAGGCCGATTCGGCCTCCTCCTGCACCACTTCCATCAGCGCATTCAGCTGATTGATCCTGTCTTCGGCCGCCGCCACCGCCTGTTGCAGGCGCTGGTTGACCGCCGCCACCGTCTGGCTCACCTGCTGAACATCGACCCGGACCGAAGTCGAGATGTAATCGACGTTGTCCGCGATCGAGCTCGCGTGGCGCATCAGCGGATTGATGTCCCCGTAAATCTTGTCGAGCATGTCACTGATCTTCGCGTAGCTCTTGCGGAAATTCCACGCCGCGGGGACGAGCGCGACCGTCAGCACGATGATGCTGATCGTCATGATGCCGCTCGCGATGCTGGTGACCTTCTGGAACATGCTCGGCTCTTCCGCGATCTGCCTGGTGTAGATCGTGTCCGGAAGAGCCCGAAGAGCCTGCAGCAGAAAATCGCCGCCGATCGTAATCCACGCCGTCATGTGCGCGATATGTGCAAGGGCGAGGCCATTTTTACCCGGTGAGAGGAGGACGGTACAAAGAGTGCTATCAACGATATATTTTCGCAACACGCCTTCCGTCAACGCGCCCGCTTCAGGAGCAACATGCCCGCAGTACAGTTCGTCGTCGAGGGTGGAAGACCTCTCAACGGCTCAATCCGGCCTTCGGGCAACAAGAACGCCGCCCTGCCGATCGTGGCAGCCGCGCTCATCTCGCACAACCCGGTGCACCTCGAGAACGTTCCCCGCATCAGGGACATCGAGACTCTCGTCGAGCTGATACGCTCGGTCGGCGCCAGCATGGAATGGACAGGGCAGAACTCCCTGACTATCCATGCGAAGGAGATCCGCCCCAAGGATCTCAACCCGACGCTCTGCGCGAAAATCCGCGCATCGATTCTCCTCGCCGCGCCGCTTCTCGCCCGCTGCGGGCAGGTGACCCTGCCGCCACCCGGCGGCGACGTCATCGGGCGTCGGCGCCTCGATACGCACTTCCTCGCGCTCGAACAGCTCGGCGCCGAGTTCACGCACGGCAAGATGATCGAGATGCGCGTCAACGGATTCCGCGGCGCCGATGTGTTCCTCGACGAGCCAAGCGTCACCGCGACGGAGAACGCGCTGGTCGCCGCGGCGAGCGCAACGGGAACGACGATTCTCCGTAACGCCGCGAGCGAGCCCCACGTCCAGGACCTCGCCCAGTTCCTTATCACGCTCGGCGCCGAGATCGACGGGGTCGGCACCAACACGATGACCATCACCGGCGGGCGTCAGCTCGGCACCAAGGAAGTGACGCACACCATCGGCCCCGACCACATCGAGGTCGGGTCTTTCATCGGGCTTGCCGCGGTAACAAGGTCGGAGCTGCGCATCGAAAATGCCGGCATCGAGCATCTCCGCTCGACGCGCATGGGTTTCTCGCGCCTTGGCATCGAATGCGTCGAGGATGGCCCCGATCTCATCATCCCTGCCAAGCAGACGCGCCAGATCCAGTCCGACATGGGCGGGCACGTGCCGAAGCTCGAGGACCAGCCCTGGCCGGCCTTCCCGGCGGACACGATGTCGATTGCGATCGTCACCGCGACGCAATGCGAAGGGCTGATCATGATGCACGAAAAGATGTTCGAGTCGCGCATGTTCTTTGTCGACAAGCTCTCGACGATGGGCGCGCGGATCGTGCTGTGCGACCCGCACCGCGCGATCATTCACGGACCGTGCAAGCTGCGCGGTGCCTTTCTCGAGTCGCCTGACATTCGCGCCGGCATGGCGATGCTGCTCGCCGCCCTCTGCGCCGAGGGCACCAGCTTCATCAACAACGTCGGCCAGATCGAGCGCGGCTACGAGCGCATCGATGTGCGTCTCAACGCGCTCGGCGCTTCCATCAACAGGGTCGACGAACGGCGGCAGTAGCCGTGGCAGAGACAGCGCGGGAGACGATTCCCGATTTCGAGAGCTGGGGGATCCGCGCGTTTACGACGACCCGCGAAGCGGGAACGTTCGGCCTCTCCGGCACCGAGCCGGTGGGTGAGGTGATGTCGCGCTGGACGATGCTCCAGCGCGATGTTTCCGAATCGGCGCTTCGCCTCGCGTCGGTAAGGCAGGTGCACGGCTCCCGCGTCGTCGTCCATACCGGTGGCTGGGAAGGCTGGCTCCGTGGCGGCGAGGCCGATGGGCACATCGCGGCGGAGAAGGGGATCGCGCTCGCGGTCGGTATCGCCGACTGCGTCCCCGTTTTCATCGCCCACCCTTCCGGTGTAGTGGCGCTCCTGCACTCGGGGTGGCGCGGAACGGCGGCTCGCATCACCGAGGCAGCGATTGGCGCGCTGGACCGGTACGGGCACCCCGCGAGCGAGCTTGCGATACACCTGGGTCCGGCGATCTGCGGCCGCTGCTACGAGGTGAGCGCCGACGTGCGGGAGCAGCTCACCGGCCAGCCGGTTACGCGCCCCGGCAACGTCGATCTCCGGTCGCTGATCGCCGAACAGGCAACCGAGTCAGGAGTGAAGAAGATTTCGGTGAGTGAGTTCTGTACCAGGTGCGACAACGACCGATTCTTTTCCCACCGCGCCGGGGATGCGGGGAGGCAGCTGGCAGTCATTGCCGCGGCTGCCTGAGGCATTGGAAATAAGCCTCGCGCCAGCTTGACTGCCCCGACCCGCGAGTCTACATTGAATAAGGCGTGCGGTCCGGCGCTCATGCATGTGGGGATCCCCCCACATTTTTTTGTCCTCTGACGTCACCTAGAAGCTGGATGAACTCGACGCTGGAAGACGTTGTTAAGACTGAGGTTACGTCCATCGGACTGGAGCTTTTTGAGCTCCGGCTCGGAGGAAGCAAAGGTCGGCCAGTCCTGGACGTCCGGGTGGACAGAACGGACGGCGAAAAGGTGACGGTTGACGACTGCGCGAAAGCTTCGCGCGCCATTGAAGCCCGGCTCGATGCGGACGGTTTTGGCGACAAGCGTTATGTGCTTGAGGTCTCGTCACCGGGTGTCGAGCGGCCGCTCAGAAACGCGGCCGACTGGAGAAAGTTCGTCGGGCGCGCGGCCGTCGTAACGAGCCGGGTGCCGGGCGATGCGGCGGGCAGGCGAACGGATGAGATAGAGATAGTGGCGGTCGAAGGCGACGCCGGGCAGGAAGAAGTGGTCGTGCGCAGCGAGCGCGGTGACGAACGCCGCTTTCCGCTTTCCGCGGTCGAGAAGGCGCGGTTGGCGTTTAACTGGAAAAGGTAGAGGTAGAGGTCATGGCTGCATCGGTTGAGATTCTGACGGCGATTCGCGAGCTCACCAGCTCGAAGCAGATCGACCGCACGGAGCTGCACGGGCTCTTGCAGGACGGCATCAACGCCGCCCTCGCCAAGAAGCACGGCCCAACCGTGCAGGCGGAAGTCGAGATCGACGAGAACAAGGGCGCCATTCGCATCGTGCTGTTGAAGACCGTCGTCGAGGAAGTCACCGACTCCGCCAGCCAGATCTCCCTCGAGGAAGCGCGATTCGAGGACGACCAGTTCCAGGTCGGCGACCAGATGGAGATTCCGGTCGACTTCGCCGAGTTCGGGAGAACCGCCGTGCAGGCGGCCAAGCAGCGCATCATCCAGCGCGTCCGCGAGGGCGAGCGCACGCGCATTCGCGATGAGTTCACCACCCGCGTCGGCGAGCTGCTCTCCGGCGAGATCCAGCAGATCGAGCGCGGCAAGCTGGTCGTCATGCTCAACAAGTATCGCGAGGCGGAGGCGATCATTCCGTATCGCGATCAGAATCACCGCGAGCACTTCCATCAGGGCGAGCCGATCCGCGCCGTGCTC
>JACCRL010000007.1 GCA_013813605.1 Gemmatimonadaceae bacterium | reverse complement strand
GGAACCGAAAACGATCTGATCGGCATCGCCGAAGCCATTTCGCCCGGCGCCGCCATTCTCAGTCCGCGCGGAAATGTATCCGAGAACGGGGCACTTCGTTTCTTTCGGCGCCTTGCCAGTGTTCGATCCCGCCGAGGTACGCGCGCGCGGCGAGGAGCTGGCCGCTTTCATCCGCGCGGCGACGGCGCACTATCGGCTCGACGCCGGGCGCCTGACTGCACTCGGCTACTCGAACGGCGCGAACATCGCCTCGACCGGCCGATGTCACCCTCAAGTGGCAGCTCACCGGCCACAATCTCGCTCCCAATGAAATGGGCGAAGCGGCAGAATGGGTCGCACTGCAACTGTCGCGGGTATGAGCTAGCTTGAACGCACTAAGCCGTAGAATCTGCGCCCAATCGAACTCCGTGGGACGCCAATAATGTCCGACCACTCAGGCACCGTTACCGCTCCCGGCAGCGACGCTGTAAAAACGCAGAGCCCCGGCGGGTCATCGCTCGAGGACCTCTGCATCAACGCCGTGCGTGTCCTTTCCATGGACGCCGTGCAGAAGGCCGATTCCGGACACCCCGGCACGCCGATGGCGCTCGCTCCGCTCGCCTACCTGCTGTGGACCCGGCACCTCCGGTACAATCCCGCCGACCCGCAGTGGGTCAATCGCGATCGCTTCGTGCTGTCGGCCGGTCACGCGTCGATGCTGTTGTACAGCGTGTTGTACCTCACCGGATACGACCTCTCGCTCGACGATCTGAAGCAGTTCCGGCAATGGGAGAGCAAAACTCCCGGACACCCGGAATACGACTACACCCCCGGCGTCGAGACAACGACCGGGCCGCTCGGACAGGGAATGGGCAACGCGGTGGGAATGGCGGTCGCTGAAGCACACATGGCGGCAACCTTCAACCGCGAGCAGAAGATCTTCGATCACTTCACATGGTTCATCGCCAGCGATGGCGACATCATGGAAGGAGTTTCGCACGAATCGGCTTCGTTCGCCGGACATCTCAAGCTCGGCCGGTTGATCGGGTTCTACGACGACAATCACATCACGATCGAGGGCGACACCGCGCTCACCTTCAGCGACGACAGCGCGGCGCGCTTCACGGCTTACGGCTGGCACGTGCAGAACGTGCCGGACATCAACGATCTCGACGCGGTGGAAAAGGCGATCGAAAACGCGAAGGCGGAGACGAGCCGGCCATCACTGATCATCGTGCGATCGCACATCGGCTACGGCAGTCCGCACAAGCTCGATACCGCTGAAGCGCACGGCTCGCCGCTGGGTGCAGAAGAGATCACGCTGACGAAGGAAGCGCTTGGCTACCCCTCACAGGAGCCGTTCTACGTCGCGCCCGAGGCTCTGAAATACTGGCGCGATGCAGCGGCGGCACGGGCGAAGGCACAGAAGGACTGGGGCAAGCTGTACGCAAAGTGGAAGGGAGCGAATGCCGGACTCGCGGCCGAGCTGGAGCGCCGCCTGCGCGGCGATCTTCCTGCCGACTGGGAAGCGGCGATTCCTGTATTTACTGCAAAGGACGGGAACGTCGCCAGCCGCGCCGCTTCCGGCATCGTCATCAATGCACTCGCGGCAAAGCTTCCCGAGCTGATGGGAGGCTCCGCCGATCTGGCGAGTTCCACTAATACACTCATGAAGGGCGTGCCCAGCTTTTCGTCGGAAGATTATGCGGGCCGGAACTTCCACTTCGGCATCCGCGAGCACGGCATGGGCTCGGTGATGAACGGGATGGCGCTGCACGGCGGAATCATTCCCTACGGCGCGACCTTTCTGATCTTTTCGGATTATATGCGGCCGCCGATCCGGCTCGCGTCGTTCATGAAGCGCCAGGTCATTTACGTCTTTACCCACGACTCCATCGGACTCGGCGAAGATGGGCCGACACACCAGCCGATCGAGCAGCTCAGCGCGTTGCGTGCGATTCCCGGCATAACTGTGATACGTCCCGCGGACGCATCGGAGACAGCCGAGGCGTGGCGCGTCGCTCTCAGCCACCGCGACGGGCCCGTGGCGCTCGTGCTTACGCGGCAGAAGCTCTCGTTCGTAGATCGTTCGCAGTACGGATCGGCGGGAGGCACCGCGCGCGGTGCCTACGTCCTCGCCGATGCAAAGGACGGAGATCCGCAGGTCGTGTTGATGTCGAGCGGCTCCGAAGTTTCTCTGATACTGGAAGCGCAGAAGAAGCTCGAGGCTGCCGGTGTTCGCGCGCGGGCCGTCAGCATGCCGAGCCACGAGCTGTTCGCGAGGCAGGATGAGGAATATCGCGACACCGTGCTGCCGCGCGGGGTCAGGCGGATTTCGATCGAGGCCGCACACCCGATGTCGTGGTACCAATGGGTGGGATCCGACGGAGTCGTGCTGGGCATCGAACGGTTCGGGTCATCGGCGCCGGCGGCGCGCCTCTTCACCGAGCTGGGAATCACAGTCGATCGCCTCGTCGAGACGGCAACGAAGCTCGCCGGGAAAAAGTGACCGCGGCTGAGCCGGAGCTGCGTGACATCAGCGTCACGCTCAACCCTGGAACACCCGAGTGGCCCGGCGACACGGCGTTTTCGTGCGGCTGGGCGTGGACGATCGCGGGTGGCGCGAGCGTGAACGTCTCTTCCGTCACGTCGAGCCCGCACGTCGGAACTCACGCCGACGCTCCGCTTCACATCAGGGACGGCTGGCCGGGATCGCACGAGCTCTCGCTCAACTCCTACTTCGGGCCCGCGATCGTGCTGGACGTCACCAGCGCGTCCGAAGAAATTTCCCTCGAGGAGCTCGAAAGTGTCACGCCGCTGCCATGGGTGGAGCGGCTTCTGCTCAAGACCGGACGCACCATCGCCACGGGGGTGTTTCCGGAGACCTGGCCGACGCTGTCCGAGAGCTGCGTGCGCGCGCTGCTCGGTCGCGGTCTTCGACTTCTCGGCATGGACTCGCCATCGGTAGACCAGCGGGAGAGCACATCGCTCCCTGTTCACAACATGCTCTTCGCGGGGAATGCGGCAATTCTCGAGAATCTCGACCTCCGTCGCGTGCCGCCTGACATTTACGAATTGATGGCGTTTCCTCTCAAGTTGATGGCGCTCGATGCCGCGCCAGTTCGCGCCGTACTGCGTCAGATTGCTCCATTACCATGACGTTCCGAGGCGGTGGGTGGCATGTCCTATGCGCCTTGGCCGCCGTGTTTCAGCACTAACCAGGAATAGGTCTCAATGAAAAGCGACTCAGGTCAAACGACCTCCGTCTGGATGGGCACGACCGATGTGCCCGAATTTCTCCCCCTCGACCGCGATCTTCGCGCGAATGTCTGCGTCATCGGCGCCGGCATTGCCGGAATGACCACCGCATATCTCCTCGCGCGTGCCGGTCGCGCCGTAGTCGTGATCGACGATGGGCCGGTTGGCGGCGGCGAAACCAGTCGCACCACCGCGCACCTCACCGCCGCCCTCGACGACAGGTATTACGCGATCGAGAAGATGCACGGCCGCGACGGCGCGCGAATCGCCGCCGAGAGCCACACGGCTGCCATCGCCCAGATCGAGTCGATCGCATCCACGGAAGACATCCACTGTGACTTCGAGCGCGTCGATGGTTATCTCTTCCTCGGCGGCGACAGCAAGCGGAAGGAACTGGAGAACGAGCTGGCCGCGACGCAGCGTGCCGGTCTCGATACCGAGCTGGTCGAGCGCGCCCCGCTCGATTTCTGGGACACCGGGGTCGCTCTCCGCTTCCCGCGGCAGGCGACATTTCATCCGCTCAAATACCTGAAGGGACTCGCGCGCGGGATCCTTCGTGACGGCGGGAAGATCTACACCGGCGTGCACGCCAAGAACATCGAGGATGGCGAGCCGGCGAAGATCACCACCAGCGCCGGCCACGTCATCACCGCGAACAACATCGTGGTGTGCACGAATACTCCCGTGAACGACTGGGTCATCATCCACAACAAGCAGGCGGCATACCGGTCCTACGTGATCGGCGCGCGCGTTCCGCTCGGCTCGATTCCGCACGGCCTTTACTGGGACACTCCCGATCCGTACCACTACGTACGTCTTCACAAGCCGGACGGAGCGGATCACGAGATCCTGGTCGTCGGGGGAGAGG
>JACCRL010000402.1 GCA_013813605.1 Gemmatimonadaceae bacterium | reverse complement strand
GCTCAGCACCGTCCCGCCGACCGTCGTGATGATGGTTGGGCTCCAGGGATCGGGAAAGACGACGACGGCAGCCAAGCTCGCGCTCAAGCTGAAGGGCGAGGGGCGGCCGACGCGCCTCGTTGCCGCCGACGTGTACCGTCCCGCCGCGATCGACCAGCTCGAGACGCTCGGCAAGCAGCTCGACGTGCCCGTCTACGCTGACCGGACGACGACCGATGTCGTGAAGATCGCGCGCGCCGGTGTGGACGCCGCGCTACGAGCGCGCGACCGCGTCGTCATCATCGACACCGCCGGCCGTCTCCAGATCGACGAAGCGATGATGGACGAGCTATCGCGCCTCAAGGACGCGCTGCGTCCGACGGAGATTCTGCTCGTCGCCGATGGAATGACGGGACAGGATGCGGTAAAGATCGCACAGGGCTTCGACAAGGCGCTCGATGTAACCGGCGTCATCCTGACGAAGATGGACGGCGACGCGCGCGGCGGCGCGGCGCTGTCGATCTACGGCGTGACGAAGAAGCCGATCAAGTACATCGGCGTCGGCGAAAAGCCGGAGGCGCTGGAGGAGTTCCACCCCGACCGCATGGCCGGCCGCATCCTCCAGATGGGCGACATCGTCACGCTGGTCGAGAAGGCGCAGGCGACGTTCGACGAGGCGGAAGCGAAGCGGCTGGAGAAAAAGGTTCGCAAGGAAGGGATGGACTTGAATGATTTCCTCAACAGCATGCGGCAGATTCAGAAGATGGGCCCGCTCGAGGGAGTCCTGAAGATGCTGCCGGGCGTGAACACAAAGGCCCTCAAGCAGATGAAGGCGGACCCGAAGCGCATGAAGCACGTCGAGGCGATAGTGCTTTCGATGACGCAGGAGGAGCGAAAGAATCCGGGCCTGATCAACGGCTCGCGCCGCGCGCGGATTGCGAAGGGCTCGGGGCGGCCGATCAGCGATGTAAACCGGCTGCTGGAGCAGTTCCGGGAGATGCAGAAGATGATGAAGAAGATGGCGGGCGGGGGGAGGATGGGGATGCCGTCCAGGCCGGGGATGTTTGGTAGATAGCCGGGCGGGCGGGGGTGTCCGCTCGCTTCTGCCTATCTGGAGGACTAAAGCAGGGAGCTCCAAGCTTTGTCAGCTCCAAGCTGCATAGCTTCTCATTAGGGCGTTCGGGGAGGCCGCAGGACCGGGTTTTCGGCGCGACGGCCGACTTACGTGTGTCAGAGCGCCAGTATGAGAGCTGAATAGCTCCCAGCGGACCAAGCTTACAGCTCCCTGCTTTGGTCCTCCAGATAGCTAGTGCGCGAATGGATCTGTGATCAACTGCCTCCCCGCGTTACATTGCACAGGCATCAAAAAAGGGTGCGCATCGGAATTCCCGGTGACGCGAGGAGCCCTTCGAGCGCGCCACGAGCGCCTCAACACCCCCAGAAATAGAGGGAGTACTTCCGATGGTAAAGATTCGTCTCCGCCGCGTCGGGCGGAAAAAGTCACCAGTGTACCGCATCATCGTCGCCGATTCGCAGAGTCCGCGCGACGGCAAGTTCGTCGAGATCATCGGCCAGTATGCTCCCCGCCTCACTGAGGGCCAGCTTCAGCTCAACGAAGAGCGCGCCAACTACTGGCTCGGCGTCGGCGCCCAGCCGACCGACACCGTGCGCTCGCTGCTCCGCAAGGCGGGCGTGCTTAAGCGCCGGCACGAGAGCAGGCTCGGCATCCAGCTCAAGGCTGCCGCAGTCCCACTCGCCGACACCCCCGACGAAGCAGAGGCCGGGGCGCACGCTCCGGCGTAACCCGGCAAGCAGATGACGCGGCCCGAGTACGCGATCGTCGGGCTGATTCGCAAGGCGCAGGGAATCCGCGGCGAAGTGGTCGTCGAGCCCCTTACCGACAAGCCGGACGTGGTCTTTGCGTCCGGCAATCGTGTTTTTGCGGGTGACGCCGAGGGCGATTTGCTCCGTTCCCGTCCGGGCGAGGATGAATCACTGCAAACGCTGACAATCGAATCAACGAAGCCCTTCAAGGGCGGGCTGATCGTGCAGTTCGCCGAGTTGCGCGACCGCAACGGCGCCGAGCTCTGGCGCGGTCGTCACGTGCTTGCACCCTTTGCCGAGCTGCCGCCGCCCGGCGAGGACGAGATCTACCTGCACGACCTGATCGGGATGAAGGCAGAGCGCTCCACCGGAGAGCAGATCGGCGCGGTGACGGCGTACTACGAACTTCCGCAGGGCATCATGCTCGACGTGGAGACGGCGACGGGCAGCGTGCTGATTCCTTACCGCCCGGAGATCGTGCGATCGGCCGACGTCGCCAATCGAATCCTCGTCATCGAGGACACGCTCGGCTTTCTCGAGTAAGACTGTGCCGCTTCGCATCAACGTCGTCACGATTTTCCCCGAGTTCTTCGCGGCCCCGCTCGGCCTGAGCATCCCGTCCCGTGCGGCAGCGGCGGGCGCGGTCAGCTACAACGTCATCGACCTGCGCGATTTCACCCACGACCGGCATCGCACCGTCGATGACGCGCCGTATGGCGGCGGCGCGGGGATGGTGATGAAGCCTGATCCTTTCTTCGAGGCAGTCGAGCATCTTGGGGCGAAGGCGCCGATCGTGCTGCTTTCCGCGCGGGGGCGAGTCTTTGCGCACGCTGACGCGGAGCGCTTCGCGGCAGTCGAAGAAATTACGCTGCTG
>JACCRL010000392.1 GCA_013813605.1 Gemmatimonadaceae bacterium | reverse complement strand
GAGCAGCTGCCAGTTTCCGTGCAGGTCCACCTGCGCGATCTGGGTGCCGTTGTCGTTGAAGTCCGCGTAGACGATTTTTCTTCCGCTCGGATGCCATGACGGCGACAGCACCGCCCCCGGTGTTCGTACGATGTGGTCGTTGGCGCCATCGCTGTCCACCACACGCAGCTTGCCAGCCGCCACGTACGCAATTCTCGTTTGCGCGGTGCCGCGCGTGCCCGTGAGCCACCGCTCGATCTCGTCGGCGATGCCGTGAATGGCGAGCCGGTTCTCGATGATGAGCGAATCACGCAGGAGAGAATCCCGGCGCACCAGCACCGGCAGGACCGAGTCGTTCCGAATGCTGTCGCGCCGCACTATCAGGCGGATCAGCGAGTCGCGCGCCTGGATCTGGCGGCGGATCGCCGCGCGGACAGCAGCGACGGAATCGGCGCGCAGCCGGTCCCGCTTCCGGTGCAGGCGCGAGATCCTTACCGGCTTCGCCGCTTCCCGCGCCAGCGAGTCGACGAGCAGCGAGTCGCGCCAGAGCACCACCCGCGCAATCGAGTCACGAGTGAAGAAATCGCGCGCCAGAGAATCCCGTACTAGCGCCGAGCGCCTGACCGGAACCCGTGGCACCCTGAAATCAGCTGACTGTCGCAGGTAGCCGAGACCAACATCGTGCAGCCCGACACGGTACCCCGCCGGGATGGGCACCGCGCGAATGAGCGACGTCGCGCGCGTCGGCGCCAGAAACGAGTAGTTGATGATGTCGCTGCCGCGCGGCACAACGGACGACGCCAGGCCAGGATCGAGGTACACCGGCAGGACGCGATCGCCGTGATCGAGATCGCGCTGGATAATCGTGCGCGCTGATTCTCCGGGAGTCGAATCGATGGGAAGAATCGCGACCAGTGGTCTCGTCTCAACCGGCTCGCCCCGCGTTCGTTGTCCTGAGAGCAGCGCCGGGACGAGTGTAGCGGTGACGAGAAAGAAAAGTATGTTGCGGCTGTTCAGCATTGACCCGGGTCTCTGGTTCGCGGCAGTGGGAAGCGTTGGCAGTGGCTACCCTGTCCGTCGCCGCACGGTTCCCACGCCGTAAGGGTGAGAAGACAAAGCCGCGGAGAAATCTCCGCGGCTTGTCGTCAGACCGCCGTTACCGGCTCAGGTTGAACTCGAACGGCATCTGCACGAGCTGCTTCACCTTTTCGCCGCCGATCCGTGCGGCCGAGAATCGCATCCCCGGGAGCGCTTCCTTCACGGCGTTGGTGAACATTGGATGGCTCGACTTGAGGATCTTGAGCGTCCCCGCCTCATAGCGTCCATTCTCACCAACGACAAACTGCGCGAGAACTTCACCCTCGGTGCCGTTGTCGCGCAGCGAGCCCGGATACTCGGGATTCGCGCCGCCCGTCTTCACCACCGGCTGCTCGACCTGGAACTCCATGTACGGCGTGGTCTTCAGCGTTTCCTTGGCGCCCGCTTCCTTACCGGTGTCGCCCTCCTTTCCGGTTCCGCCCTTTACGCCACCTGCCGTTCCGCCGGCGACTCCCTTGCCACTGAAATCGGCCTCGTTCGTAATCTTCGCCGACAGGTCGATCGCCGGCAGGTTGGTAGGGATCGCCACAGGCGGCAACACCACCTTGAACCCCTTTGGCGGCGCGAGCGGCGCTTCCTTTGGCAGCACGGGCAGCTTCACCACGCGCGGAGCCTTCGGCTTGGGGGCCGGCTTGGGCTTCTCCTTCGGCTTCGGGGGTTCTTCCTTCTTCTTCTCTTCCGGCGGAGGCGGCTCTTCCTTCTTCTTCACCTCGACAAAGTTGACCTTCTCGGCCTTGTCCTTCTTGTTTTTGTCGATGCCGGCCCGCGCCGTCGCGAAGATCGCCAGAAACAGAAGTCCCGAGTGAAGGACGATGCTGAGGATGGTGCCGCCCGCCATCCCGCTCTTTTTTTCCGGCTTCGATTCGAGTAACCGCATGCTCTCCCCTGTTGACGCTGACTGCCTCTCCATAGAGCAAGGTGCTGGCCACGCTTGCTCCGCCGCTGGGCAGTCCGAAGAACTGGCCCGGCTGGGGCCACGTCCGGCGTTTTTGGCCTGTATCCTGCCTATGCCGTACCCGTTGGATTTTGACCATTCCACTACCGAGGTGACAATGCAGAACGCACGCTTTCGAAATCTGGTGACGCTGGCAGGGGCGAGCCTATGCCTTCTCGCCACGAGCGCAATCGCACAAACGCCAAGCCGGACCGACAGCCTGGGCACCCCCGGCATGGTGGTGCCCGTTGACACCATGTCAGCCATGACCGCTCCGATGATGACCGACACGGCGGCCGTCGTTGTGGAAGAGCGTCGCGGTTTCCCCTGGGGCTTGCTTGGCCTCCTCGGATTGCTCGGCCTTATGAAGAAGCCGGATCGCGACACGACGGTCGTGCGCAACGAGACCTACACGCCCCCGGATCCACGTCCGCGCAACATGGGCACCGGCTCAACGACCGACGATCGCACGATGAACCTCGGCAACCGTCCGCCGAACGATCCCACCTCGCGAAGCTGACCAGCGAGCAGCACCGTAAAAAAGGGCGCGGAGAAATTCTCCGCGCCCTTTTTGTGCCCGGTCCCCGCTCTTTACTCCCCGGTGCGCCTCTTGACCGGCGCCTTTTTCACAGGCGCCTTTTTCACCGGCGCCTTCACCGCCGCCGCGCGAACGGGCGTCTTCTTCGTCAGCACGCCGCAGACCGCGTCGAACGCGCGCGAATTCGACGAGCCGGTTCTCAGCTTGTCCCAAACCATGTGCGACTGGTCATCGTCGGAGACCTCGCCCTCGTCGCGGACCATCGCGTTGTTTGGCCCATAAAGGGTGCTGCGAACCCGCTTCACGCGCGATGGTGTGCAGCGCAGGTGCGCCTTCTCCACCAGACGCGTGTAGCTCTTCTTATTCTCCAGAATGCGAGGGCGGGAATAATCCCAGCTCGTAACCGTAGTCCACGAACCGTCCGGCCGGCGCGAGGCGGTAGCGGTATCCAACAGTACAGTGAGGTCGGAATCGTTATAAACAGTGCGCCAGGGCTTCTGCGCCCCGACCGGAGCCGGAGCGGAAATCAGTCCGGCAAAAAGCACTAACGAAAGCAGGCGAATCATCCAGTCTCCAGGGTTGCGACGCATCGAGGCGTATGTAGGCAGCCTTGCATTACGGCGGTGATCATAATAGCCCCGAAAGGGCCTTCCGCCAATAATTACCCCGATGGTGAACGGTAGTGCAGTTACGAACTGAGAACCTGTCTCTGCCTCGCCTGGATTGTCTGGTAGCACTCACAGGCAGCGGCTTCCAGTCCCGGCCTGTTCACGACCGTCACCGACGCCCGCGAGTGACCGATCAGACCCTGCTTCTCGAGAATTCCCATTGCCACCGTCACGCCAGGACGCCGCACGCCAAGCATCTCCGCGAGGAACATCTGCGTGAGGTCGAACTTGTCGCTACCAACGCGGTCATGTGTCATGAGTAGCCAGCGCGCACACCGCTGCTCGATCACGTGCAGGCGGTTGCAGGCGGCGGACTGCGACGCGACCTCGAAGACGAGCTGGCTGTAGGAGTGAAGCAATCGGCTCAGGACCGGTAGCCGCGGCAGGAGCTCGGCGAACGACTTCGCCGCCATCCGGAGAGCCGAGCCAGTGACCTGGACGATACCGCGGCTCGTCGTCGAGGCAAGGCCGTGAAACACGCACATGCCGGCGAAGCCATCGTTGCCAACCGTCAGCGCTTCGACTGACGCCCCGTCCGCCATCGTCGTGACGAGCGAGATTATCGAGTCGTGTGGGAAAAAGACGAATGAAATCGGTTCGCCCGGCTCGTAAATCGAGTCGCCACTCTTCAGGGCGACGATGCTGCCGATGTCCAGCAGGAGGGATTCTTCCTCGAGGGGGAGGCTGAGCAGAATTCGGTTCCAGGAAGCGGGCGTGGACTTCGCGTCGGCGGCTCCCGGACGTACGGAGACCATGGTCACGGTTTCAGGCGGAAAAAGGCGACGCCAGAACCGCCATGAATTAAGGACTGTGTGCCGGCTGGTGGACCGTTGCGGCATTAATAGTATAGCCAATTGTTTACATCAGGACAATGACGGCCTTCGGCGTGTTATCTTCGAGGGGCTGAGTGAGTCAATTAGCACCCTTCCTGCGGCCGCCGGAAAGGGCTCTTTATCAGGCACCAATGACGACACCGGTCGGACCCCAGTCGAACGAGCGGAGATACCGCTTCAAGGATGAATGGCTCGTTTCGCTGGTCGCCACCCTCCCGGGCGTCACCCAGGAGCTGATCAAGCGCTGGCGCTTTCAGCAGAAGTCCTACATCGCCTAGGCCCTCATCGACGGCGATGTGCTCTCCTTCAAGGAGATCGCCGAGGTCGTTAAGGAAGCGTCCGCATCGATTACGTCGACCTCTCGCCGGGAGGGATCGACAAGAACGCGATGCACATCCTCCCCGAAAAGCTCTGCCGCGAGCACAACGTCCTGCCCGTGAAGGCCGACGGGAAGACGGTACATCTCGCGATGGCGAATCCGCTCGACCAGGAAGCCATCCAGCGCGTTGGCTGGGCGACGAGCCGCGAGGTAATACCGCTCTTCTGCCCGCCCGGCACGCTCGATAAGCCGGTCTCCGAGACGCTGCGTCCGGACGCGATCAGGGAGTCGGCGTCGAGCAGGTCCAGGAGACCGAGGAGCAGTCCGAGGCGGCACTGGCACGTGTTCACGCGCCGGTCATCAAGCTCGTTGACGCGATCATCGGCAACGCCATCAAGCTGCGCGCATCGGACATCCACATCGAGCACGATGAGACCTCGACGCTCGTCCGCTTCCGCATCGACGGGCTTCTCAAGAACATCATGGTCCTGCCGCGCTTCATCGGCGTGGGACCGGTGGTATCGCGCATCAAGATCATGTCCGAGCTCGACGTCGCCGAGCGTTTCCGGCCGCAGGATGGCCGGGCGAAGGTGCGGGTCAACGGGGAAGAGATCGCGCTTCGCGTGTCCGTCCTGCCGACGCGCGTTGGCGAAAAGGTCGTGATGCGGCTCCTCAATGAGCGAGCCGTTCAGGTATCGATGGCCACGCTTGGATTCCAGCCGCAGGTGCTCAAGAGGTTCACGGCGCTGCTGGAGCGCGAGCAGGGCATTCTCCTCGTCACCGGCCCAACCGGTTCAGGAAAGACGACCACGCTCTACGCCGCGCTCAACACGCGCCGCAACGAAAACGTCAACATCGTGACTGTCGAAGATCCGGTCGAATACCGCCTCGCCGGAGTCAATCAGGTTCAGGTAAACGAGAAGCAGGGGCTCACTTTCCCTCAGGTCCTGAGGTCCGTGCTGCGCCAGGATCCCGATGTCGTGCTCGTCGGCGAAATCCGCGATCAGGAAACGGCGACCATTGCCTTCCAGGCGGCAATGACCGGACACCTTGTTCTCTCGACCCTGCATACCAACGACGCAATCGGTTCCATCGCGCGGCTCTCGAATATTGGCGTCGAGCCGTTCAGGGTCGCGGCCGGGCTTATCGGAGTCACGGCGCAACGGCTGGTGCGGCGCGTCTGTCCACAGTGCGTCTACGAGGCGCCAATCGAAGAGCTGCATCCAATGGTACGCTCCGCGCAGCAACGCACCTTTGGCCGGGCGCGGCACGTCAAGGCGAAAGGATGCTCGATATGCGGGTTCACCGGCTACACCGGTAG
>JACCRL010000356.1 GCA_013813605.1 Gemmatimonadaceae bacterium | reverse complement strand
TCCGCTTATAGCTGCAGACGACCCGCTATCGGACTAACTGCCGCCCTCCAGCTTGGGAAGCTGGCATTCTACCAACTGAATTACGGCCGCATATGTCTCACAATCTAGTGCCTTCACCTGGCCGCAGTCATCGGACCGCATGATTCCCGCATCGTTGGTTGGCGCAGCCCTTGCCTGCTGGAACGTATCACCTTGTTGGTAAGCGATGATTCGCCTCTACCCAAATCACCAACGTTCCGAGGTTACCATGGCACAGGTAAAGGATCCCGTCTGCGGCATGCTCGTCGACTCAAACTCGGCCGCTGGCCAATCGGTTTTCAAGAACGACACGTATTACTTCTGCTGTGAGCAGTGCAAACGTCAATTCGAGACTAATCCTGACAAATACGTGGGTGGCGCTGTATCATCGGACGCCGGTGCACGCGCGGGACTCGAAAAGCATGAGCCGCCGTTTACAAAGAGCGGCGGAATGACCTCTCCCAAATTCGGGTCAGCGGGAAGCGGCGGCGCGGAATACGAACAAGGCCCCGAGAAGCACGATAAGTGAGGTGTGGTCGAGACTTTCCCTTTGCACCGGGGCGCCGCAAAATCAATCCTTGCTGAGAAAAGCTTTGAGGACCCAGGCTGCGCCCGGGACCGCACAGGATGGACTTTACGCCCAATCGTGACGTCCTTTCGTAGGCCGCGGGCAGCTAACAAGCGGTCAGCGGATAACGCGTTCAGTTGCAGTTGCAGTTCATCCCTGGCCAGGCGGAAAAAGCCAGATACCCCAGGCCTGACGGAGCAACGTTAGACACCGCATGCCGCTGCTACCTTCGGGGTCCTGACGGAGTTAGTGGGCTTACGCCCTCCGGGACCTGGGGCACCCGAAATATAGCCGCGGAAGAAACTGGCGGGGAGATTCATGGATGCGAAAAGCCCCGCCCTTGCGGGGCGGGGCTTCCGTTCACAAAAAGCCTAGCGCTTCTTGTTGTCGTCCGCCGACTTCACCCTGACGGTAGGGACCTTGATCGTAGCCTGGTCCGTCTTCACTTCGACCTTGGGAACGTTGACCGTGGCAGAGTCCGTTCCCACGTCGATCGACGGGGTATTGATCGTATCCGTCTGCGTCCCGACAACAGGCTTCTCAACCTGGTACTCACCCTCGCCCGTCTTCTTGCAGGCGGAGATGGAAACAACGGCCACGATGGCCGCAACTGCAGCAAGCTTGCGCACGATACTACCTCCAAATGGTTTGTTCGCCGGGGGGCCCCCCGGGCAACGTTAGTAACATAATCAATCTTCGAACGCCTCGCGCTGCTTTTTTCGCACGCGGCGAAGCTCGTAGACCTGGGCCACCTCGCCCCCGAGGATAAAAATCAGGGACGCGTAATACACCCAGATCACGGTCAGCACTACTGCAGCGACCGTGCCGGTATAGAAGGAGCTGGGGTCGAAAGACCGTACATAGGCCGAGAACACCCTCTTTGCGAGCTCCAGGGAGATGCTGCTGAACAGCCCGGCGATCAGCGCCTGCTTCCACCGGATCTTCTTGTTGGGAAGAAATCTGTAGAGGCAGAAGAACATCGTCAGGATGAACAGAAACGCCACGAACTGGCCGAGGTTGTACTCGAGCCGGCCCATCACGTCCTTTCTGAGCCCCAGGTTGGAGAGGATGAGCACTCCCTGGGTCGTTGCGAACGTCAGGTAGGCGCTCAGGCCCGTGTAAGCAACGAGCAGCAGGCTCGCGATGATGGTCATCTTGATATCGAAGATCTTCCCGGCGACGATGCCACGGTCGGCGTCGATGTCGAACACCGACGCCAGCACCGACCGCAGCGAGCCGAACAACCGCGTTGAAAGCCAGATGAAAACGAAAAGGCTGTAGAGCCCGATTGAGCTCGAAGACTTGATGATGTCGGTGAGAATTCTTGCCGTCGGCGCCTCAACGCCGGCTGGCGAAGGAGGCAGGAATTTGTCGACGATGGCGATGATCTCCACCGAGGTGGTGGCCGGCGACTTGTTGAGCACGAAAATGAGCCCGCTCGCCATCAGCAGAAAGAACGGGACGGCGGCGAGCAGCAGGTTGAAGGCGATTCCGCCGGCGAGGAAAAAAACGTTGTCCTCGCCGCTGTTGTCCCAGATCCGCTTCGCGTAGTCGCGAAACGTCCAGCCCAGCCGGACAATTAGCCGGCGCTGGGCCACTAGATGTTTCTGTAGGCCGCTTTGTTCTCGGCGATGCGCGCCTCCAGCTCACCCCTCGCCTCTCGCGCCGCCGCCCTGCCGACACCAACGGCGTTGGTCATCCGGCGCTTCTTGTCGTCAACGGCATCGAGTGTCGCCTCCAGCTTCTCCTCGATCGCGTCGCGCGCCCGGTCGAGCTTTTCCGCAACCGAGCCGCTCAGGTCTTCAACGATATCCTGCGCGGCATCCTGCGCGCGGCGTGCGCTGCGCGCGAAGCGGCGGCGGGTTTCCTCACCACTCTGCGGTGCGAGCAGCAGCGCCACTCCGGCGCCAAGAGCAAGTCCGAGAAACAGCGGGCCAATGCCCGCCGACTGCCGCTGCACGATCACATAAGGCTCTTCGGCGATGTAAGGCTCGTCGTCGTACCACTCATACTCGTCCATCAGTCCTCCGCTGGGGTTAGCGCTTTCTTGATTTCGCGTTGGCGGGCGGCCCGGCTGCAACCTTGCGCGTCGCGGGCTTTTGCGATTTGGCCTGCGGTGC
>JACCRL010000093.1 GCA_013813605.1 Gemmatimonadaceae bacterium | reverse complement strand
TGTTGGACCTCTCACTCAAGGAACGTGTCGAATCCGCATAGGGAACAGCTTCGGGTCGACTGGTTTCTATCCTCGCAACTAAGATCTATGCTTCTGACCCCTCGCATCTGTGTCTTTCTAGGTTGTAGTCGTTGAAGCTGTGAAGCGATGAAACCAACGAACTTCCGCGGCGCTTTCCGGGACGACGAGATCGCCCGCGCCCTCTACTCAGAAGCCGCCGGTATCGGCCGCATCATCCCGGCCGCGGTTGCGGTCCCCCAGGATGCGGACGACGTTGCCGCGCTCGTGAAGTGGGCCGCGAAGACCAGGACGGCGCTCATTCCACGCGGGTCGGGAAGCAGCATGGCGGGCGGGGCGATCGGGGCGGGCGTCGTCGTCGATCTCTCGCGCATCAATCACTTGAGCAGGATCGACACGGCAACGCGGACGGTGTGGGCGGACCCGGGCGTGCTATGGTCGACACTCGACGTTGCCGTGCGCCGTCGCGGTCTTCGGTTTCCGGTTGATCCTTCCAGCGGAAAGTTCTGCACGATCGGCGGGATGGTCTCGACGAATGCGTCGGGTGCCCGCTCGCTGCTGCACGGACCGACTCGTCGCTGGGTGAACGCCCTCGACTGCGTTTTCAGCGAGGGCGACCGCGCGGTCGTGACGCGCGGAGATCCGGCACCGGAGAGGCTGCCGTCAGTCCGGCGTTTCATGCAGGAGGCGCACGCAGAGATCGTCGCCGCCGACAGGAAAAATCCGATCAGGCACAAGGGCGTGCTGAAAGAGTCGTCGGGCTACGCTATTCACGACTACTCCGCTAACGCCGAGCTCATCGACCTGCTCGTGGGGAGCGAGGGCACGCTGGCGATAATTGTCGCCGTCCAGGTGAAGCTCGCTCCGGTCGCCGCGGCGACGACCAGCGTCCTCGCGTCTTTTGCCTCGCTCGATGAAGCCTCTCGGGGAGCGGCAGCGGCGCGAGACGCGGGCGCGAGCGCGTGCGAGCTGCTGGACGCGACTTTCCTGAGCTACGCCGCATTGGTGGAAGGCAAAGGCGGAGAGAGGCGCGGCGCTGTCGGCGCGGCGGCGATACTGATTGCCGAGGCAGAGGGGGAGAGTGAGGACGCCGCGCGGGCACAGGCGAAGCGGCTGGAGGAGATCTTCAGGGAGTGCGGCGCGTCGGCAATCGAGACGGCCCTTACAGCGGAAGCCGAGCATGAGCTTTGGGAGCTGAGGCATGCGGCGAGTCCAATACTCGCGGCGCTCGAGGATGCGACATCGATGCAGTTCATCGAGGACGGCGCTGTGCCGCCCGCATCGCTTCCCGACTACGTGCGGGGCGTGCGCGCGGCTCTCGACAGCCAGAAGGTGCCGGGCGTGATATTCGGCCACGCCGGTGATTCGCACGTTCACGTCAATCCGCTTCTCGACCTCCGCGACCCCGACTGGCGGGGCAAGGTCGAGTCTTTGCTGGAGAGCATCGTCAGCCTCACCTCGCAGCTGGGCGGCACTCTCGCCGGCGAGCATGGCGACGGAAGACTGCGCACTCCCCTCCTCGATCGCGTCTGGACAAAGGAGGCACGACGTTGCTTCACGCTCGTGAAAAAGGCCTTTGACCCGGACGGCATTTTCAATCCAGGAGTGAAAATTCCTCTCGCCGGCCAGAAGGCACTGGGTGACATAAAGTACGATCCCGGACTCCCGCCTCTGCCCGCTCTGGTGAGAGAATCGCTCGACGCGATCGTGCGCGACCGATCCTACCACGAGTTTCGTCTGTCGCTCGTCGAAAAGTCGGCTTAGCTTTCTGCCGCTCAAGAGCGGCAATCCTCCTCCGGAATCTCTCCCGCATGTCAGTGTTCTTCACCGAGCCCCGCATCACGCTGCTCGCCCGACCCACCTTCGTCGCGCCAGACCACCTGCCCATCAACTGGCTCGGCGAGAGCACCGATGGCGAGCGTCTCGCCGAATTCGCCGGGCGGCTCTGCTACATGAGCCAGAAGAATCCAGCCAACCGCACGACGCGGGACTACCTGGAAAACATCAAGAAGCAGGGTCATGGCAGCGTGCTGGAGCACGCGAGCTACTCTCTCCTCCTCGAGGGAGTGAGCCGCTCGCTCACTCATGAGCTGGTTAGACACAGAGCGGGTTTTGCCTACAGCCAGCTGAGTCAGAGGTACGTCGACGAGTCGGAGGCGAACTTCGTGGTTCCGCCCGCCATGGTCGGAGAGGAGGCGCTCGAAAAAACCTGGCGGACCCAGATCGAAGAGGCGCAGCGCAGCTACGTCCGCCTCGTCGAGCAGCTGATGGAGCGCTACGGCTGGGTGGCGGACAAAGTCCACCGCCGGAAGATGGCGCGCGAGGCGGCGAGGGGTGTGCTGCCGAATTCCACCGAGACGAAAATCGTCGTGACCGCCAACGCCCGGGCGTGGAGGACGATGCTCGAGCTTCGCTCCAGCGAGGGAGCCGAGCTCGAAATCAGGCGCTGCGCCGTCCTGATTCTCCGGCTTCTGCAGAGAGAAACTCCCGGTTTCTTCTCCGACTTCGAGATCTACCAGGCTGAAGACAGGCGAGAGGCGGCGAGGATCGTCTACCACAAAGTCTGATTCGGGCTCCGAAAAATCGGAGCTCCTGAAAATTTTCCCGGAAAAATATTTCGCTGAAAGGCGGAATAATTATTGCGAGATTTCGTCAGTACTTTTATGTTCGTTGCAATGATTCTCTCTCACGGATTTTTGTAGCTATTCCGATGACTCTCATCGGCCTCGCCTACAACCAGAAGCCCGAGCAGGCGATGCTCGCCAGCCCTCACCAGCAGGGCGACCGTCAGGAAGACGGGGAGCTTTCGCGACCCGATGAAGAGCCTCCAAGCAGAAGCGTTAAGCCTTCGCTGAGAGAGATAGCCACTCGGGACGAGTTCGCCGAGTGGGACAGCCCCGCCACCATTTCAGCAGTAGAAAACGCTCTTTCCCGCCTTGGGAAAGTCGTCCGCCTCGAGGCGCTGGAAGATTTTCCCGAGCGCCTCCGCGCCGCCCGACCCGATATCGTCTTCAACATCGCCGAGGGCCTTCACGGCGTGAACCGTGAAGCTCACGTGCCGGCGATCTGCGAGTTCTACGGCATTCCCTACTCGGGCAGCGATCCCTTCACGCTGTCGCTCTGCCTCGACAAGGCGCGGACGAAAGAGACGCTTTCCTTCCACGGCATCCCAACGCCGAAATTTGCCGTCGTCGGGAATGTGAGCGAGCTGGAGCGCGCGGCGTCTTCGCTCGCCTTCCCGCTCTTCGTGAAGCCGCTCCACGAGGGATCCTCGAAGGGAATCACCGACCGGAATTTCTGTGGCGACCGCGCGCAGCTCTTCCAGCAGACGGCGTTTCTCCTCGAGAACTACCACCAGCCGGTGCTCGTGGAGGAGTATCTCCCCGGCGCCGAGTTCACCTGTGCAGTGCTTGGCAACGGCGACTCCGCCACCGTGCTTCCGCTCGTGGGAATGAACTTCGAGACGCTGCCCGACGGTGCGCTGCCCATCTACAGCTTCGATGCGAAGTTCGTCTGGGATCGCCCCGAGAATCCTCTCCAGATTTTCCAGTGTCCGGCGCGTATCACGAGCGAGCTTCAGGCGTCCATTGAGAGTGTGACACTCGGCGCGTTCCGCGTGCTCGGCTGCCGCGACTGGGCGCGCATCGATGTGCGGCTCGATGCGGCCGGCCGGCCGAATGTGATCGAGGTGAATCCGTTGCCGGGGATTTTGCCGGATCCCGCCGATAATTCGTGCCTGCCGAAAGCGGCGCGCGCGGCGGGAATCGGGTACGACGAGCTGATTCAGAGTTGCCTGAAGCACGCGGCGGCGCGAGTGGGAGTGCGGCTGAATTCCCGCTCTCTGAAGCCGAAGTCGAAGCCGCTCGTCGCCGGTGCACTCGCGGCAAAGGGAGGAGGTAGCTGATGAGAATCGGACTGCTGTTCGACGGACTGTCGGCGCTGGGCAAGTCGCCCGAGCTGCTGCTCCTCGAGGCGATCGAAGCGGTCGAGACCGAGCTGCAGAAGTTCGCGACGGAGGTCGTGCGTGT
>JACCRL010000287.1 GCA_013813605.1 Gemmatimonadaceae bacterium | reverse complement strand
CATCCAGCCCGCTCGGGACATCGAGCGAAACGACCGCGACTCCCCGCGACCCAAGGCCGTTCAGCGCGTCAACGGCAGCACCGAGTTCACCGCGCGGTTGCCCAGACGATCCGGTACCGAGCAGAGCATCAACGGCAATCCCTGCTTCGGCAGCCGCGGTCGCCTGGGTAATGACGCCGAGTGCGTCGTTCTTCTCCGCTGAAGCATCCGCGGTTTTGGGCGGTAACGCTTCGATGACCGTCACCACAGCGCCCATGGCCGCCAGCTCGCGCGCGACGACCCAGCCATCTCCGCCGTTGTTTCCGGGCCCCGTGAAAACGGCGACTCCTGCCGCCAGCCGGCCCCCATACCGCCGTGCGATCTCATGAGCCGCGGCCGTGCCGGCGCGCTGCATCAGCACCCGGGAGGAAGTTCCGCTTTCGATCGCCGACCTGTCGCGCTCCGCTGCTTCACCGGCGGTCGTGACCCAGACAGGCATTTCGGGATCGCGACTCTACGCCTGTTGCGCGCAGTTCCAGGGATATTCGTGCTCGAATGCGCGGTCGAAGTCGAACACGCCGACGAACTCGTCGCGCGTGTCTTGCGGCTGGCTGAGGAGAAAGCCGAGCTCGACGAGAGTGAAGACGATGTCGCCGATGTCGGACGTCGAGTTGACGCCCCAGTGCTGGAGGACGACGCGCGCCATCAGCCCATACCGCTCCAGCGCAAGATCACGGCACGTGTGCGCAAGCTCGACGCCGCTGATGTGGCGCCGGACTGTGAGCTGCGACTGGCATGTCTCGAGCGCGGCGAGGACGAACAGGTATGCCTGTTCGTCGAATCGCGGCTCCCGGGAAAGGATCCGATCCATTATTCCGTCGCGAAACGCCAGCTCCGCCATCCTTACGCAGTCCTCATCATCGATGGCAGGGATTTGTAGAGCGGGAAGCGGCTCGTCAAGTCGAGCACCTCCTCGCGCACGCTGACCGCGACGGCATCATCGCCGGCGCGAGCGATCACGCGCTCGATCAGGGCGGCGATCTTTTCCATCTCGGCCTCCCCCATTCCGCGCGTCGTCACTGCCGGAGTTCCGAGCCTGATCCCACTCGTGACAAAGGGCGACTGCGTCTCCTTTGGGACGGTGTTCTTGTTCACCGTGATTCCCGCGGCGTCGAGCGATTTCTCGGCAACCTTCCCGGTGATGTTCTTGTTCCTGAGATCCACGAGCATGAGGTGATTGTCGGTACCGCCGGAGACGATGTTGAAGCCGCGCCCGATCAGCGCGTCCGCCAGAGCCTGCGCATTGCGGACGATCTGCCCGCAATAATCCTTGAAAGATGGCTCCAGGGCTTCCTTGAAGGCCACCGCCTTGGCAGCGATCACGTGCTCCAGCGGACCACCCTGCGTCCCCGGGAACATCGCCTTGTCGATCGCCTTGGCGTGCGCCTCGCGGCACAGGATGAGGCCGCCGCGCGGGCCGCGCAGCGTCTTGTGCGTCGTGCTCGTCACCGCATCGGCGTGCGGAACCGGAGACGGGTGGAATCCAGTCGCGACGAGACCGGCAAAGTGCGCCATGTCGACGACGAACGTCGCGCCGATCTCGCGCGCGACCTCAGCGAACGGCTCGAAGTCGATGATGCGCGCGTAGGCGCTTGCGCCGGCGACGATCATCTTCGGCTTTCGCTCGCGGGCGATGGCCTGCATCTGTGCGTAGTCGATGCGGCCGTCGTCACCGACCCCGTAATGGATCGCGTGGTATAGCAATCCCGAAAAGTTCACCGGAGACCCGTGTGTAAGGTGGCCGCCCTGCGACAGGTCGAGGCCCATCACCATCTCGCCAGGCTTGAGGAACGCCAGATAGACGGCCGCGTTCGCCTGAGCGCCTGAATGGGGCTGCACATTGGCGTGATCGGCCTGGAAGAGCTGCTTCACACGGTCGATCGCCAGCTGTTCCACCCTGTCCACGAACTCGCAGCCGCCGTAGTACCGCTTGCCAGGCAGTCCTTCCGCGTACTTGTTGGTGAGCGCCGTGCCCATCGCTTCGAGCACCGCCGGCGAGACGAAGTTCTCGCTGGCGATCAGCTCGAGTCCCGTTCTCTGCCTGTCGACTTCACTATCGATGAGCCTCGCGATCTCCGGATCTGACTCGGCGAGCGTGCCCGCCGGCATGCTGATCGATTTCCGGGCGGTCTCTGCTTTCGCGCTGCTCATCGCCGCTCCCTTGCTTCGATTTTGTCCACACGCCGCTGATGCCTTCCGCCCTCGAAATCGGCGCCGAGCCAGGCCTTCATGATCTCGACACCCTGCTCGTCGGATACGAAGCGCGACGGCAGCACGAGCACGTTGGAGTCGTTGTGCTGGCGCGAGAGCGCGGCGATGTCCGGCTGCCACGCGAGTGCCGCGCGGACACCCGCATACCTGTTGGCGACGATATCCATCCCGATCCCACTGCCACAGACGAGAATTCCGCGCTTCGCCTCGCCGGCCGAGATCTCACGCGCAAGGGGATGCGCATAATCGGGGTAGTCGTCCGCCGCCTCCGGGTCCCTGGTGCCGAGGTCGTCCGCCGCATACCCCATCGCCTCGAGCTGCGCGATCAGCTTCTGTTTCAGCTCGAAGCCGGCGTGATCGGCGGCAATCGCAATCGTCTCCTTCACGCTGACGCCAGCCGCTGCTCGGCGAGCCGGTCAGCCGCCTCATAGGTGGGAATCTTCTGCGACTCGGCGATTTCGAAAACCTTGAGCACCGTGTCGTAGATGTCGTCGGCCTTGTCGAGGGCGCGCTGCGCATCCCAGCCTGAAACTTCTCCGTAGACGTTGATGACACCGCCCGCATTCGCTACGTAGTCCGGCGCGTACAGAATTCCCTTCTGGTCGAGCATGTCGCCGTGCCGCTCTTCGAGAAGCTGGTTGTTGGCGCCGCCGGCAACGACCTGCACCTTCAGCTGGGGAATCGTGCGGTCGTTGAGAATGCCGCCGAGCGCGCAGGGTGCAAAGATGTCGGCTTCCACGGAGTAGATGTCATCGCCCTCGACGACTCTGGCGCCGGTGCTGGCGGCAACCTTCGCCGCACGGTCGGGATCGATGTCGGATACGACCAGCTTCGCGCCGGCCGCGTGGAGCTCGCCGGCCAGGTACCTGCCGACGTTGCCGCAGCCCTGGAGCGACACCGCTCTGCCTTCGAGACTGTC
>JACCRL010000265.1 GCA_013813605.1 Gemmatimonadaceae bacterium | reverse complement strand
CTGCGCGGCCTCCCAGACGCGCCGGCATGTGCTCGACGTGCTGATGGCCGAGCCTGGCTGCAACCTTGTGCGCATTTGCGCATTCTTTCCGGCGATACGAGCGCTGAACGACATGTACTGGATGTTTGAGCAAACAGAGTTCGTGCTGCCCAAACGCACCCGCGCCGAGCATTGGCCCCTCAACAACCCCAATTAGCCGGGAGACACACCGATGGCCGACATTCAAGCCGCGCTGCTGACCCAACTGCGCAACATCCAGCGCAAGACCGGCAAGACGATCGCCGAGCTGCAAGCCGGAGCCGCCGCCAGCGGCGCGGCCAAACATGGCGAGAAACGCAGCTGGCTGATGGAGCAATACAAGCTGGGCTACGGCGACGCCAACACCGTCGTCACGATGATCGGCAAGCTGCCCCCAGAGCTCGATAGTGCCGCGCCGGCCGCCGCCGCAGGGGCACCGCAAGACGACCCGCTGGATCTCATCTACGCCGGCCCGAAGGCCCATTTGCGAGCGCTGCACGACGCGGTGATGAAGCTCGTCGCCGGTTTCGGCGCTTGTGAGCAGGCGCCGAAGAAGACCTACATCAGCCTGCGCCGCAAGAAACAGTTCGCGATGCTCGGCCCGGCGACGAAGGACCAGATCGAAGTTGGCTTGAACGCGAAGGATCTCCCTGCGCACCCACGCCTCAAGGTGCTGCCGCCCGGCGGCATGTGCCAGGCGACGACGCGGCTGGCGTCGTTGAAGGATGTGGACCCGACCTTGAAGCGCTGGCTGAAGCAGGCCTACGACGCGGCGGGGTGATGGGTCGGCGGCTCGCTCGGCGGCACTGCTATGCCGTTTCAGTCCTCAGCGGGCGCGCCGACACGACAGGCCCATACATGGCGCCGACGATGGCGCCAAACACCAGGTGCTCGATCACGAAGAGCGCAACGAAGCTCGTGCCCATGTTCGCCATGAACGCTCCTGGCGCGGGCATCTGCTCGGGGATCATCGGGTGGATCGCCGGGATGATTCCCATGACCATGCCCGCGAGGATGACGTGGATGACGGCGAACCCGAGGCCTACAACAAGGCCCGCGCGATGCGTCACGCGCTCGAAGCCCCATGCATAAATAAGGGCGATCGCCACCGAGAGCATCATGTGCATCGCGAAGCCAATGAGCCAGGCCGCGCTGCCGGGCGAGCTCACCATCGTTCCAAGCATCATCTCGCCATTCAGACCGATACCCATCTGGCGGCCAAGCCAAGCGAGGAGGGTCATCGCCACGCCACCGACGATACCAGCAGTGAAGGCTTTCCCGACTTTCATGGTCTTCTCCGGAAGGAAATACGCGAGTGGCACATCCGGCGTCGGCCGGCTGCCCTGCCGCGTGCACGACGTGTGCCGCCGGCCGTTGAATTTGCTACCTCTGCATGTTCTTTGGTGGCCCTGCGGTGTTGGACACACGCCAGACAACATTTCCGACATCGTCTGCAACCAGAAGCGCACCGCGCTTGTCAATCGCCACGCCCACAGGACGCCCGAATGCATCGCCGTTCGGCTTGATGAATCCTGAAAGAACATCTATCGGCAAATCGGAAGACGGTTTTCCGCCGGAAAAGGGCACGAAAATAACTTTGTATCCGCTCCGCGGCTTACGGTTCCAGGAGCCATGCTGTCCTACGAACATTCCGTGGGCAAAACGTTCCGGGAGAATATTCCCCTGAGAGGAAGCGAGACCAAGCGACGCCGTGTGTGGACCCAGCGCATAGTCCGGAACGATGGCCCTGGCGACCAGATCTGGACGCTGATTCCTGGGGCGCGGATCGAGGTGGCGACCGAAGTAGCTGTAGGGCCAACCATAAAATCCGCCGTCCTGCACCGACGTGAGGAAGTCGGGAACAAGATCGCTACCCAACTCGTCGCGCTCGTTTACAGCGGTCCACAAAGCACCTGTTACCGGCTCCCACGCCATGCCCACGGGATTGCGCAGGCCGGACGCAAACTGCCGCTTGGTTCCTGTAGCGGGATCCACTTCCCAGATCGCTGCGCGTCCAATTTCCTTGTCAGCCCCATTTTCCTGCGCGTTGCTGTTGGAACCGACTGAAACAAAAAGTCTGGAACCATCTGCGGATGCAATAACGTTCTTGGTCCAGTGGTGATTCACCGTTCCACCGGGAAGGTCAACTACCTTGATCGGTGGCGCGTTGATACGAAGCGCCCCCGCAACATACGGGAACTTCACGAGTGAGTCGCTGTTAGCTATGTAGAGCGTCTCGCCCACCAGCGCCATCCCGAAAGGCGACTGCAATCCCCGCAGAAACACTGACCGTGTTTCCGCCATGCCATCCCCATTCGCATCGCGCAGCAGTGAAATTCGGTTGGCAGACGGTACAGCCCCGCCAGCTTTTTTCTGAAAGTACCGGAAGAACCATCCCCTGATTCCCTTTCCATCGTCTGGCCGCGGTGGCGCGTTCGTCTCAGCCACCAGCACATCGCCATTCGGAAGCACATAAATCCAGCGCGGATGATCGAGCCCGACGGCGAATGCATTCAC
>JACCRL010000258.1 GCA_013813605.1 Gemmatimonadaceae bacterium | reverse complement strand
CCGCCAGCGTCTCGCTCATGACGTCGATCATCGCCTTCGCACTCCAACGGTCGCGTCCGTTGTACAGGAAGGTGAATGCGATCACCTCGCCATTGGCCGCCGTCACGTAACCCGCGAGCGCTATGACGTCGTTCGTCGTCCCCGTCTTCGCGTGCAGGTTTCCTTCGGCCGGCGTATTGCGCATGCGCCGCCGCAGCAGCTCGGAATCACCCGCCACCGGCAGCGAGGAATGCAGCCACGGCCCCCACGATGCGCGGTGCGAGTAGCCGAGCATCTGTGTCATTGCCCGCGGCGTTATGCGGTTGAGTGTCGAGAGCCCGCTGCCGTCGGCGAAATAGAGGCTCGCCGAATCGGTCTTGATCGTGCTTGCGAAGAAGGACCGCAACAGCGAGCGTGCGTTGGCAGCCGAGCCCTGGACGTCCCGCTTGGGGCCGCGCGCCGCGTTCCGGAAGATCAACTCGGCGTAGTGGTTGATGCTCTCACGGTTCATCACCGCGACCATGCTCGCCAGCGGCGGCGAAAGCAGACTTGCGACCTTTTTCGCATCGGCGGGTGTGTTGCCGACCCGGATGGCGCCGTCGATGGTAATGCCGCGCGCCTTCAGCGCATCGTTGAACGCGCCGGTGGTGAAGCTCGCCGGATCCTCGACGATGTAGACGTACTTGCGCGTTCCCGAGCGCGAGCCGATCGCGCCGCGCGCTTCGATGGTGCCGTCGCTCCGCTTGCGGAAGCCGAGACTGGCCCCACCACCACCGACGGTGCGCACCGCATTGACCAGCGGAATGCTGCTCGTCGAGGGCTCGAGCGTCACGTTCGCCGGACGCCCGGGCGCACCGGGACTGACAGCAACTGCGACGAGATTCTCGTTCAGTGAAAGCGCGGAGACGCGCGCCGCGTATGATGCCTGGAGGTATCGCGTGAGCCACCCTTCCGGAATCTTCTGCGCATCGAAGCCGCTCGCATCTCCGATCACGCTGCCGGTGATGCGCTTGATTCCCTGCGCTGCCACCATCTCGGCGAGCCTGCTCATGGGAGCACCCGATCCGCCGGGCAGAAATTTCCCCGACAGTGCCGGGTCGCCGTCGCCCCGAATGTAGAGATTCCCGTTGAGCGTACCGTCGGCCGAGACTTCACCGTCGCGCAGCGCATCGGTGCTGAACTGGTAGTTCGGACCGAGGCGCTCGAATGCGATGGCGCTGGTGAGCAGCTTGAGCGTCGAGGCGGGCATCATCCGCACGCCGGCGTTGTTCGCGAACAGCGTGTCACCCCTGGTCAGGGATATGACCATGATTCCGAACGTTCCGCTCTGCACGCGCGCGGTCAGGCTTCCCAGGGTGGCCTTCAGGTCTTCAGCGCTACGCGTGATACTGTAGCGGACAGCCGGAACCACCGGCCCGCGCGGCCGCGCATTCCGCCGCACTGGCCGGCGACCGGTGCGTCTCGCCGGTGCCTTTTTTCTGGCGCTGGCGGTTGTTTTTTTCTTTGTCTGCGCCTCGATCTGCGGTGGTACTGCAAAGCTCAGCGCGAAGCTGAGCAGCAGGGCGTTCCGAATCTGTCTGAAAAACATCTTACTCGTTGTGATTGGACGAACCTTAGTCTGGCGCCGCATGGACGCACGATCGTATCCCGCTCGTGCTTGAATATACCCGATGACGGCGTATTTTCTCCCTTGGATGCATTATCCGCACTCACGAGGACGAGATGGCTGAGCGGCAGCACAATTTTCTCCGCGAAGGGTTGTTCGCCGGATTTCTCGGCGCGACGGCGATCGTGGTGTGGTTTCTCATTGTCGACACTGTTACAGGCCGACCCTTCCATACGCCTCAGCTGCTCGGAGGAGGTCTCGTGAGCGTGCTGGCGAGGAACATGAGCATGGCGGTAGACAGCCCTTTCGCCCAGGTCGCCAGCTACACCGTCTTTCATTATGCGGCGTTCTGCCTCGTCGGCATCGTACTCGCCGCGATCGTTCACCAGGCCGAGCGCACGCCGGGAATTCTTGCCGGGCTGCTCGTGGCCTTCGTGATGCTGGCGATGGGCTTCTACATGCTGGCGGCGGTCTTTGCCGAAACGCCGCTGGGCCAGGTGGCCTGGTATCAGATCTTCATCGCCAACCTGCTCGCCGCCGGACTGATGTTCGGGTACATGTGGCGCACGCACCCCAAGCTGAGCGGTGAGCTGAAACAGGCGCTCGAGGGAACCGACGACTAGGCGGGAGAGGGCTTCCAGTCCACCTGCGCGCCCGCGGTCGAGTCTTCGCCGCGGGCGTTCCATTTGAAGAACACCACCGTCATGATGATGTAGAAGATGATTCCCCCGGGGATCCACATGATGAGCGCGCCCAGCAGCTGGTCCTCGAGCGGGGATAGCGGAAGAATTCGCGGCGCCGCGCTATAGGCGGGGTAAAGGACCCGGTCCGCCATCACTATATAGATGGCGACGATCGACATCGGAATCGTCATCAGAAAGCTGTAGAGCATCTGCGCCGGATAAGCGAGGCGCGGCAGCTCGGGGAGCTGGCTCATCAACGGCCACCACATCAGCACGGCGCCCGTCATCATCATCACGTGCTCGAGGATGTGGATGTTGTGGTCGGCCATCGCCGCGTTGTAAAGTGGCGGCAGGTGCCAGCCGGCGATGATGAGGTTGAAGATCGTGAAGCAGATGGCCGGCCGGGTGAGAAAGCGCGCAACCGGGGCGACGAAGCGGTGCGAAGTGACCGGGCGCAGCATCCAGCCCGGAATGCCGGCGAGCAAGAGCGGCGGCATCAGGAGAGTGAGCAGCAGGTGCTGCACCATGTGGGCGCTGAAGAGATAGTAGTCGCTGAGGTCGTGGATTGGCCCGTTCAGCGACGAGAACATCACCAGCAGGCCAGCGAAGAAAAACAGCTTTTCCCCGGCGGTCGGATCGCGCCGCGCGCGGTATGCCAGCCAGAGGTAGATCGCGCCGAGCGACGCGATGCCGATGACGGTGCTCGGGTGAATCGACCATCTCCACCAGCTGATCGCGTCGATCGGGTGGAGCAGCGCCAGCGACCACATGCTACGTGAAGACTAGAGTCTGATGCCGAGATGTCCGAAGAGGAACATCAGCGATATCAGGGTGAGGCTGGCGATCAGCACCGGGCCCACGAACAGCACGCGGAAGATCTTGTGGTCGTACTTGAGGTGCATGTAGAACATGACGACGGTCACGAACTTGACGGCCGACATAATCAGCAGGCTGGGCACGAAAGCGCGCGAAGCGACGAACGACGGGATGTAGTATGCCCACACTTCCGCGATCGTAATCAGCGTGAGGATCACCCCGACCTTCACATACGTTTTCCACGTCGGATGGTCGTGCCCGGCGTGTGCATCGTCTGCATGCGATCCATCCGCGTGCGGAGCCTGAGCTGGTGTCGAATGGGTGTCCATCGTTGATCCCAGTTACTGGATGAGGTAGACGAGCGTGAAGATCACGATCCAGATGACGTCCACGAAGTGCCAGTAAAGCGCGGCGATATCCACGTTGAGCGCGTCCTTCGGCCCGAGTCCGCGCCGGTAATCGATCGCCAGCAGTGTCAGCAGCCAGAGTACGCCGGCAGTAACGTGCGCACCGTGAAATCCGGTAAGCGTAAAGAACGACGAGCCAAAAAGATTGGTGCGGATCGTCAGTCCCTCGTGCACGAAGGAGGTGAATTCGTACGCCTGGAACCCGAGGAAGATGGTGCCGAGCAGGGCAGTCATCCACAGCCACAGCTTTGACGAGCCGATGATGCGATCGCCCCGGGTGTGCTTGGGGACGTTCTTGTTCTGCACGGCGGCGAGGGCCATTACCATCGCCAGCGAAGACATCAGCAGCACGAACGTCGAGGCCGACGTGATCGGGATGTTGAGGATCGCCGGCAGCTTCTCGCCATTGGCTGGATTGGTCCACGGCTCGTGCGGGTACGGACCGACGACGCTCCTGCCCTTGTAGATCAGATAGGTGGAGATCAGCGACACGAAGAGCATGCACTCCGAGCCGATGAACGCCCACACCGCGATCTTGCGGTTGTCGAGTCCGGTCGAGGTGTAGTGCGCGGTAGCGGACATCTAGTGGTGCTCCGGCTCGAGGGGGCTCAACAGCCAGGTGTACAGTGAAACGACCATTACGGCCGCCCCGATGAAGGTGAGCGCCAGACTGGTCAGCAAGCCACAGAACATGATCACCATCGCGCCCGCGACGATCATGGGCTTGATGGTGTTGTAGGGCATGATGATGCCGAGCTGCTCCGAAGTCTTGCCCTCGACGACGTTGGCGCGCGCGCTTTCGAAGTCGACTTCCTTTCCTTCCCACAGCGGATAGCGGCTCGTCACGGTCGGAATGCGCGCAAAGTTGTAGTCCGGCGGCGGGCTGGGGATTGTCCATTCAAGCGTTCCCGCATCCCACGGATTCGGTCCGGAGATCTCGCCCTTCTTCCTGCTGAGGAAATAGTTGTAGAAGAAGATCAGCGTTGCAAAGGGGAAGATCATCGCGCCCATGCTCGACATGAGGTTGTAGATCTCCCAGCCCTGGCCCGAGTCGTACGTGTAGATGCGGCGCGGCATCCCCTGCATCCCCGAGAAGTGCATCGGGAAGAAGGTGAGGTTCATGGCGATGAAGGTGAGCCAGAAGTGCCACTTGCCGAGTCTCTCGTCCATCAGGCGGCCGTTCATCTTCGGGAAGTAGTGGTAGATGCCGGCAAAGATTCCCATGATCGACCCGCCGAACAGCACGTAGTGGAAATGCGCGACGATGAAGTAGGTGTCGCTCTGCTGGAGGTCAGCGGGCGGCGAGGAGTGCATCACGCCTGAGATGCCGCCGATCGTGAACAA
>JACCRL010000255.1 GCA_013813605.1 Gemmatimonadaceae bacterium | reverse complement strand
CCGGCCGAGCTGGCACACCGCGTTCTGGGTGCAGGGCGGCAATTTTCTTTACCGCGTCAACGATGTGTACGAGAGCTGGATATCGATGGATACGTTTTCGTCGCTCCGCTTCGTGCAGGAGCTCGAGGAAGGCGGCAAGGAGCGCGTGCGAAAGTTCGAGATGTATCCGGAGCGTTCCGTGTTCATCCAGACCTCCAACAAGAACGCGAAGGAACAGCCCTCGGTGTCGCAGCCGCTCGACGACGGGTCGTTCCTCTACTTCATCCGCACCATTCCTCTCGTTGTCGGTGAGACGTACGAATTCAACCGCTACTTCCGTCCCGACCGGAATCCCGTGCGCATCAGGGTTCTCCGCCGTGAGCGCGTCAAGGTTCCAGCCGGCACCTTCAACGCGATCGTGATTCAGCCGGTCATCAAGACGAAGGGAATTTTTTCAGAGAACGGCCACGCCGAGATCTGGCTTTCGGACGACGACAGGAAAATCATGCTGCAGCTCAAGTCGAGGCTGTCGTTCGGCTCGCTGAACCTCTACCTCAAGTCATACTTCCCATCGCCGAATCCGTAGGCGGGAACGGCCGCGCCTCCTCCGGCGCGAAGAAGAAAAAACAGCCGCCGCCTCGCGCCAGGGTGGCCGAGGCTGATCTCTCGAAGGTGCGCACGGTTCCGATCGAGCGCCGCCCGAACAAGGTGGACGTCGCCGAATTCGCGTCGCCCCCCGGAAGAGACCGCAGCTTCGCCGCCTTCTTGAAGGCTCTCCCCGATGTGCTGGTGGCGCGCGACTTTCTCCGCGTCGTTGATGCTGTGGCGGCCGCCGCCCGCAACAAGCGCGGCGTAGTCGTGATGCTGGGCGGCCACATCGTGAAAACGGGGCTCGCTCCGCTTCTCATCGAGCTGATGGAGCGCGGCGTGATCACCCACCTCGCAATGAACGGCTCAGCGGCGATCCACGATTATGAGATTGCCCGCTTCGGCGCGACCTCTGAAGATGTCGCGCGTGGTCTCGTTGACGGAACGTTCGGCATGGCGGAAGAAACCGGCCGCGGGATGAACGAGGCGTTCCTGGAGGGAATGCGGAACCGCTGGGGGATGGGTGAGGCGCTTGCCTACACCCTCGCGAATCAGTCGCTCACGAATCCGGAGCTGAGTGTGTTGCTCACCGCCAGCCGCAAAAGGATCCCCTGCACTGTCCACGCGGCGCTCGGCGCCGAGATAATCCATCAGCACCCAATGGCGGACGGTGCGGCGATCGGAGATACGAGCCACCGCGATTTTCGGCGGCTCGCTGCCTCAATGCCGAGTCTCCACGATGGCGGAGTCGTCCTCAACCTTGGCAGCGCCGTCATAATGCCGGAAGTGTTTCTCAAGGCGCTCACCATTGCGCGCAACCTGAACGCCGGAAAGCCGACCGCGTTTACGACGTGCGACCTCGACATGCAGCGTCACTACCGCCCGCGCGTGAACGTCGTGCAGCGCCCGACGGCGGGGACCGGCAAGGGCTATGAGATCACCGGCCACCACGAGATCATGGTGCCCCTGCTGACCTGGGGAATAATCGAGGCGCTCGAAAAGAGCGCCCCGCGGAAAGCGCGCTAGTACTGCTGGATTCGCGAGCCCGACCAGCGATCGCGAAGCCGGGCTGCGGTCGGCGGGCTGACGATCCTGACGCCGAGGTATAGCACTCCACCGATGATGCAGACCTTGAGCGCGACCGCGACAAGCCAGAAAGTCAGGCCGATGATGCCGCCGAAGAGCTTGAACACCATGCCCACTGCGAACAGGCCCAGCATGGCGAAGAGGCCGATCATGAAAATGGCGCGAAGCATGGTTTTCTCCATTGCGGTGATTGAAGGCAATACGCGGCAAACGCGCGCCCGGTTTCACCGCTGCCGATGACAAATCCGGACGCCGTCGTGATCGGCGGCGGACTGATCGGGCTTTGCGCGGCAGCCGCGATGGCGAGCCGCGGCCTGCGTGTCACGATCCTCGCAAGCAGCCGACCCGGCGAAGCGTCCCCGGCCGCGGCGGGAATGCTTGCGCCTTCGGTAGAGCGTGCGACAGGTCCTGCGCACGACTTTGCCGTCGCCGCACGGGACCGGTATCCGGCGTTCCTCGCCACGGTGGAGGAGCGAACCGGCATCCGTGTACCGCTCAACCGGCTGGGTATCCTGCAGGTCGCGCTGAGTGAGCGTGGTGTCCGTGGACTTCAGAAGGGCGCCCTCCCCACGACGAAGTGGCTCGACTCCGGCGAGCTCCAGCAGCTCGAACCCGCCCTCCATAACGCGCTTGGCGCCGCCTGGAGTCCGGACGATGGGGCGGTCGACAACGTCGTCCTGTTGCGGGGCCTTGAAGCCCTTGCCGACTCTGATCCACTGATCACGCGTCTTTACGAAAGTGCCGCCTCAGTGGCGCCGAGGCCGGGCCCGGGCGTCGTTGTCAGCACCGCTGCCGGGGCGCGAATCGATGCGGGGCACGCGGTCCTCGCGGCAGGCTGCTGGAGCTCTGCCGTCGGGGGATCGGGCCTGGCCGCTGCGGTCTCGCCGGCCCGCGGCCAGCTCGTGTCCTACCCCGCACAGCCGCTCCGTCACGTCGTTTACGGGCCGCGTGGCTACGTCGTTCCGCGCGGAGACGTAACGATCGGCGGAAGCACGATGGAGAACGCGGGGTTCGACGCCTCCACTACCAGTGAGGGCATCGCCAGGGTAAGGTCAGCCGCGGAAGAAATATGTCCGCCACTTTTCGATGCGGCTCCGGTGAAGGCCTGGGCCGGGCTCCGCCCTGTCACCCCTGACATGTTGCCCCTGCTCGGTCCCGATCCCGCGAACGCCGCGCTGATCTACGCATGCGGCCACTCCCGAAATGGCGTCCTGATGGCCCCGCTAACCGGCGACGTGGTGGCCGATCTCGTGACAGGATCGCCACTTAGCTACGATCTGTCGCAATTTCGCCCGGCGCGTTTTTGAATTAGATTGGGAAAGCTGACGGGTTCCGGCCCTTGGCAGCTTACGATGCCCGAAACCCTCTATCAGATCATGGGGCGCCACCGCGCCGAACCGCTTCCCGAGCGGAAGCCGTCCTGGCTCAAGGTACGAGCGCCTGGAGGACCGAATTACATCCGCCTCAAGCAGCTGATGCGCGACATGGACCTCCATTCCGTTTGCGAAGAGGCCCACTGCCCCAACGTTGGCGAATGCTGGGAGCATGGTACCGCGACGTTCATGATCCTTGGCGATGTCTGCACCAGAAACTGCGCCTACTGCGCCGTCGCGCACGGGCGCCCGCCCAAATACGATATCGCCGAGCCGGATCGCGTCGCACAGGCGATCGCGGAGATGAATCTTCAGCACGCCGTAATCACGTCCGTTGACCGCGACGATCTCCCCGATTTCGGGGCCTGGATTTTCGCCGAGACAATCAGGCAGATCCATGCGCGTAATCCCGGCTGTTCTGTCGAGGTGCTGGTACCCGATTTTCAGGGCCGCGAGGCGAGCATTCGCGCCGTCCTCGAGGCCCGTCCCGAGATTTATAATCACAACACCGAGACTGTCCCGCGCCTGTACAAGAAAGCGAGGCCGGGCGGCCGCTATCCGCGCGTGCTGGAGATCTTCCGCTACGCCAAGAGCATTGCGCCCGACGTTCCGACCAAGACCGGCATGATTCTCGGCATGGGCGAGACGATCGAGGAGGTAATCACCGTCATGCGCGACCTGCGCACCGTCGACGTGGACATTCTCACGCTCGGGCAGTATCTCCGCCCGTCAGACTCTCATATCGCCCTCGACCGCTACTACACGCCGGCGGAATTTCGCCGCCTTTACGAGATCGGCATGTCGCTCGGCTTCCGCCACGTCGAATCCGGACCGCTCGTCCGCTCCAGCTATCACGCCTGGGAACAGGTGCAGGCGGCGGGCGTTTGAGCACCGGGGCGAAGCGCGCGCCCGAGCGCAAAAGCAAGAACGAGCCGGAGAAAGACGGCGCGGCCAACGGCGAGAATCCCGCGGCGAACGCGGACGACACCGAAACACAGGCGCCGATGCGCGACACCACGGGGACCGATGCGGAGCTCCGCAAGGAGCTGCTGCGCTCGATGCTGGTGCAGCGCCGCTTCGAGGAGCGTTGCGCGGAAGCGTACGCACTGGGTAAGATCGGCGGGTTCTGTCACCTGTACATCGGACAGGAGGCGATCTCGACGGGCGTGATGTCGATGCTTCGCCCCGATGATTACGTCATCACGGCATATCGCGATCACGGTCAGGCGCTCGCCCGGGGCGTGAGCCCGCGCGCAATCATGGCCGAGCTGTTCGGAAAGTCTGATGGATGTTCGGGCGGCAAGGGCGGCTCGATGCACCTCTTCGACAAGGCGACCAATTTTCTTGGCGGGCATGGCATCGTGGGCGGTCACATTCCTATCGCGGCGGGCGTTGCCTTCGCGATCAAGTACCGCCGCCGCAACCAGGTCTGCGTCTGCTTCTTCGGCGAGGCGGCAGTGAACATCGGCGCATTCCACGAGACGCTCAACATGGCCTCGCTGTGGGACCTCCCGGCGATCTTCATCATCGAGAACAACCGCTACGGAATGGGAACCTCGATCTCGCGCTCGACCGCCAACGAAGACGTTGTCGTCCGCGCCAAGGGCTACCGCATGATCGGCGAGTCCGTGGATGGCCAGGACGTGTTCGCTGTCCGCGAATGCATGGCGCGCGCGACCGAGCGGGCGCGGAAGGAGAAGCGCCCGACGCTGATCGAGATGCGCACCTACCGTTTCATGGGTCACTCGATGTCCGACGCCGTGAACGGAACGTACCGCACCAAGGACGAACTCGAGGAGAACATGAAGCGCGACCCGATTCTCCTTCTCCATAACCTCATCCACGAGGCGGGCGAGCTCACCGAAGGCGAGCTGCACAAGATCGACGACGACGCTAAGGCGGTCGCCCAGGATGCATGGGACTTCGCCGATGCGAGCCCCGAGCCCGCCGCTGAAGAGCTCTACACGGACATTCTCGTCGACACAACTTCCTGATGGCAGTCGTCACGTATCGCGACGCGCTGACGCAGGCGCTCCGGGAAGAACTGCAACGCGATGACCGCGTTTTCCTCATGGGAGAAGAGGTAGCGCAGTACAACGGCGCGTACAAAGTCTCCAAGGGACTGCTGGACGAGTTCGGACCGATGCGCATCGTCGACACTCCGATCACCGAGCTCGGCTTCGCCGGCATCGGCGTCGGCGCGGCGATGGTAGGTCTCCGGCCCATCGTCGAGTTCATGACGTGGAACTTCGCTCTGCTCGCCATCGACCAGGTCGTGAACGCCGCCGCCAAGATGCTCTACATGTCGGGCGGCCAGTACAAGATGCCGATGGTCTTCCGCGGACCGAACGGCGCCGCGCTCCAGCTCTCGGCGCAACACTCGCAGGCGTGGGAGAGCTGGCTCGCGCACATTCCCGGCCTCAAGGTTCTCACGCCCGGCACACCCGCCGATGCGAAGGGGCTACTCAAGTCGGCGATTCGCGATGACAACCCGGTGGTGTTCCTCGAGGGCGAAATGCTCTACAACACGAAGGGCGAGGTGCCGGATGGGGAACACATCGTTCCAATCGGCGTCGCCGAGGTGAAGCGGGAGGGATCCGACTGCTCGATCATCACGCACGGCAAGATGGTGCTCGTCGCGATGAAGGTGGCCGATGAGCTCGCCAAGGAAGGTATCACGCTCGACGTCGTCGACCTGCGCACAATCCGGCCGATGGACGTTGAAGCGATCGCCGCTTCCGTTCAGAAAACCAATCGCGCCGTCGTCGTCGAAGAAGGGTGGGAGCTGTGCGGCGTCGGAGCGCAGGTAGTGGATTTCATCCAGCGCGAGTGCTTCGACGACCTCGACGCTCCGGTAATCCGCGTGCATCAGGAAGATGTGCCGATGCCCTATGCCAAGAATCTCGAACGGCTGGCAAAGCCGGACGCCGCCAAGACTCTCGCGGCGGTTAAGAAAGTCCTGTACCTCGACTAGGCCTATGGCAACGAAAGTGGTGATGGAGGCGCTTTCCCCGACGATGGAGGAGGGCCGTCTCGTCAAGTGGGTGAAGAACGAAGGCGACGCCGTGAAGACGGGCGATATCCTCGCCGAGGTCGAGACGGACAAGGCGGTGATGGAGCTCGTTGCGCGCGCGGACGGAGTGCTGCGGAAGAGGCTGGCGAACGAGGGTGATTCCTCGCCCGTTGGGACACTCCTGGGCGTAATCGCCACCGCGGACGAGAACATCGATGCGCTGGTTGGTGGCGGTGACGCCGCCCCCGCCCCGGCTGCGCCGGCAGCCCCGGCTTCTGCTGCCGGTGGAAGCACAGTTCCCGCAAACGAAGCGGTAGCGGAAACGAAGGATACGGCCGGCGCGACCGCGGTTCCCGATGCTCCTGCTCAGGCGCAGGGCGAGGCTTCGACGCCTCCTCAGGAAAAGGCGCAGGCGACCGCACAAGCTGCTCCGCCCCGACCAGCCGCCGCACCGCCTCGTCCACCAGCCCGGCCACCACAGCAGGGGAACGGCGCGCGTCCGGCCGCCGGCACCCAGTCAGGCGGACGGCAGCGGTCGTCGCCATTAGCGCGCAGGCTCGCGTCGGAGCGCGGCATCGAGCTCGGAAAAATTCAGGGCTCCGGGCCGGGCGGCAGGGTTGTCAAGCGTGACATCGAGAGCGCCGTCTCCGGCGCTGGTGGGCGCAGTGCGGCGAGATCGGCGGCGGCCGAGCGCCTTGCTGCCGAGGGCGATTTCCGTGATGTGCCACTGACCCAGATCAGGAAGACGATCGCCAAGCGGCTCGCCGAGTCTAACGGACCCATACCCACTTTCTTCCTCACCGCCGAGCTCGACGTGACGCGGGCGGCGGAAATGCGTGAGCAACTCGCCGAGATGGGGGACGAGTACAAGGCATCGTTCAACGACATCATCATCAAGGCGACCGCTCTGGCTCTCGCGGAACACCCCGCGGTGAACGCGCACTGGCTCGGCGACAAGATCCGGCAGTTCAACCGGATTCACGTCGCGATGGCGGTCGCGGTCGAGGAAGGGCTCATCACGCCGGTGCTGTTCGACGCCGACCGCATGCAGCTCTGGGAGATCTCGGCGATGGCGCGCGACCTCGCCGGCCGCGCACGCGAACGAAAACTCACTCCCGAGGAGTACACGGGCTCCACGTTCTCCGTCTCGAACCTGGGCATGTTCGGCATTGACCAGTTCACGGCGATCATCAATCCGCCGGAGGCAGGCATTCTCGCGGTCGGCGGCGTCGAGGAGAAAGCGGTCGTGATCGACGGTGCCGTTACTGTGCGAAAGAGAATGCGCGTGACGATGAGCTGCGACCACCGCGTGATAGACGGCGCGACTGGCGCGAA
>JACCRL010000253.1 GCA_013813605.1 Gemmatimonadaceae bacterium | reverse complement strand
GGCCGGCGCTCCCACGCCCTTGAGAATCAGGCGCGCGCTCCAGTCGATTTCTCCGATGAGCGAGTCACCGTGAATGGCGAGGCCGGCGTCGTCGTCGGGAGCACTTCCCGGATCGTTTTCACCACTGGGGATCCAGAGCTTACCGTTGCGTACACCGTAGGCGCCGGTCGTAGTTTCCGGCGGATCCTTTTCGCCGCTGATGGTCTTGTCGACGACGAGCGAGTAGCGCCCGTCGGGTTTCAGGTCGAGAGCGGCACGAAAGTCCCACGGAAATTTGAGCGTCGTTCCCTTTGCCGCGTAGACGTAAGTGCCAGGCAGGGTTGAAGGGATCGGCTCGGACTCCTGGCGCGCGCCGCACGCGGTGATGGCTGCGAAGGCAAGAGTTGCCAGGGCGATGCGCATGATGCGGGACATCTGCAATCCTTTTTTACGGGAGAGTTGGCCAGGCATCGGCCATGCATCTCTACGTCGAACGTGAGTCCATTGTTTCACTCGGAATAAGGCACGCAGGTCGTCCAGCGCGACGATCCACGAAACCGCCGCCCAATCAATGAGGACGAAATTCCTCTCCGACGCCGTCCACAAAGAACTCGACCCGACCGCATCGCGGACACATGTAGACATCGAAATGCTCGCGATTCTCAAAGAGCTCGGCGACGTTGCCGAGCATTCCCCACTGCGTGCCTTCGTGAAATCGCTTCGTGCCCATGTACTTGAGAGCATCGTTGCACCGCGGGCACTGCATTGGATTTTCGGCCATGACTTTCTCTGTGATGATGGTGTGAGTTTGAAGCGTCAACTTCCAGAACTTCAGCGATCAATGCTACTTCGGCAGGAATCGCTTGGGGAACTTCGCTACCACAGAGTACAAGGGGTCCACGACGTTCGCGATCGAGCTTTCACCGACTTGGCCCAGCAACGCGTACGCATCGAGCTTTCCGAAGCCGTACTCGTCGACAAGCCATTCGATGAGCTCGACGTGTGCAAGGCGAAACGCGTCCATCAGCGGGCGCGCCGACCCCACCACCATGATGTGATCCTTCGTCTCGAGCCGCGGCCAGTCGATCGTCCTGCCCTTGATGAGATCGATCTCGAGTATCACGTCCATCGATGTCTCGAGACCGGTGCCGGCGACTTCGCCATGACCCTGACGTGCGTGCCCGTCACCGAAATAGAAGTAGGCGCCGTCGTGAAAGATGGGCAGCATCACCGTCGTGCCTTCCCTGATCTCGGGCGCGTCCATGTTGCCGCCGAAGTTCCCGGGCCAGATTCCGTTGAACGCCTCCTGACCACGGGGGGCGACCGCAACACGACCGAGCATCGGCTGCAGGTCGATCGTGATCTTCTTCATGCGACTATCGGGAAGGTCTGTAGTGGCAGTGTTGCGTTCCCGGTCCAGACGCCAGATGTAGCGCCTCGCGGCGATCGGCTCGTTCAACATTCGCACGCGGCTCTCGGTCGCGAGACCACCGAAGTCCGAGTAAATCTGCGCCGCCGCGATGTCGTGATTCGGACGAATGCGATGGATCCTGACGACAAGGATATCGTTGGTCGTCGCACCTTCCACATAGATGGGTCCCACCTCGCCCGGGAATGCGCCGCCCTTCTCAGTGTAGTACGGCCCGAAGTTGGTGCGCGAGATGAGGACTGTCCTGGGCTTGATCCGCAGCACCGGCTCACGGACCGCAAACGTCGGTTGGGCAATCTTCGGCTCGAAGCGAACGGTGTCCTGCGCGAAACCGGTAACGGACGAAGCGGCGATCGCGGCAACCATGAGGAAGCAAGCGCTGTTCAGGTGAGTCATTCCCTCGCTCCAATGGCAGAGATGTCACTCTCATTGTTCTTCCGAGTCACTCGCGCCGGGGCCTGCAGCCAGCGGGCAATCCACTCGTGCACCTCGCTGTAAAAGAAGCGGCTGTTCTCGCCGTTCAGGATCCAGTGATTCTCCGTCGGCCAGACGATCAGCTTGCTCGGCACTCTCTGGCGCTGCAGCGCGGTCCAGAACTCGAGCGCGTTGTTCATCGGAACCCTGAAGTCGCGCTCGCCGACGCTGACGAGAACGGGAGTGCGAAGATTGCCGGCATAGCGCATGGGACTCTGCGTGCGCCACAGGGAATCACCCTTCCACGGCGGACCGCCGACGTTGCGCTCGCGGCCGTATGTGTAATCGCTGGTCGCCCACTGCGTCTCGAGATTCCAGAGCCCGGCGTGGCTGATGAGAACACGGTATCGCGTCGAAGACACAGCGAGCCAATTAGTCAGATGACCGCCGTAGCTTGCCCCCCCAGCGATCTGTTTCGACGCATCAACGAATGAATACCGCCTGATCGCCTCGTCGGCCGCTTCGTTGAGCTCGGCGGCGGGACCGGCAAGTGGATCGAACTGGATGCTCTGCGAAAACTTTTCACCGTATCCCGTCGAGCCGGAGTAATCGGTCATTGCCATCACGTAGCCGGGCGAGGCGAGCAGGTGATAGTTCCAGCG
>JACCRL010000242.1 GCA_013813605.1 Gemmatimonadaceae bacterium | reverse complement strand
GAACAACATCCGCGCCGACCAGCCGCGCTTCGAGGCGTTCAACTCCCTGCTGTCCGAATTCGGCGTGCTCGGCTTCGAATACGGCTACACGCTGGCCGATCCGCGCACGCTGGTGCTGTGGGAGGCGCAGTTCGGCGACTTCGTGAACGTCGCGCAGCCGATCATCGATCAGTTCATCGCCGCCGATCGCGCCAAGTGGGGCCAGGACTCGAGCGTCGTGATGCTGCTGCCGCACGGGTACGAAGGGCAGGGGCCGGAGCATTCGAGTGCGCGCCTGGAGCGATTCCTTCAGTCGTGCGCCGAGGGGAATCTGCGCGTCGCGTATCCATCGACGCCGGCCCAATACTTTCACATCCTGCGGCGGCAGGCGTTGATGCCCGTGCGCAGGCCGCTGGTGCTGATGCAGCCGAAGAGCATCCTGAGATTGCCGGAGGCGGCGTCGAAGCTCGCCGACCTGACCAAGGGGAGCTTCCAGCCGGTGATCGACGATCCTGTCGCATCGGCGAATCGCGCGGCGGTAACGCGGCTGGTCTTCTGCACGGGGAAGATGTACTACGATCTCGCCGCGAGGCGTGCGCCGCATGTCGCGCTGGTGCGCATCGAGGAGCTGTATCCGTGGCCGGACAACGAGGTTGCGGGAATCGTCGATCTGTACCCGGAGATCGACGAGGTGGTGTGGGCGCAGGAAGAGCCGAAGAACATGGGCGCGTGGACATATGCGGCACCGCGCCTACGCGTCTCGACGGGCAATGCGCTGCTCACGCGCTATGTCGGACGTCCCGACCGGTCGAGCCCGGCGGAGGGTTATGCCGACGCCCACAAGGCGGAGCAGGAGCGCATCGTCAACGAGGTGAATGCCGCCGTCGAGCCCGCCGGCGCGAAGCGGCGGGGCATGGCGATCAAATCCTGAGGCGGAGCGGGCTTTTTCTCGTTCTGCTCGGTGCGGTGGCGGCTGCTACCGTGCCGCATCCGCTTTCTTCACAGGGCGGGTCGGTCATCGCGCGGTCCACGCAAATTCCTGCGCCCGGCGAGCGCATCCGTGTGCTCTGGATCGCGGCACACCCGGATGACGAGGATACGCAGCTCATCGCCTGGCTCGCGCGCGGCCGGAACGTCAAGACGGCGTATCTGTCGCTGACACGCGGTGACGGCGGGCAGAACCTCATCGGCAACGAGCTGGGCGAAGAGCTGGGAGTGCTGCGAACAGCTGAATTACTGGCGGCGCGGAGGGTCGATGGCGGGCACCAGTACTTCGCACGGGCGTACGATTTCGGGTATTCCAAGAACGCGGAGGAAGCCTACCGGCACTGGCCGAAAGACTCGCTGCTTCGCGATGTCGTGAAAATAGTGCGCGCGTTCAGGCCGCACATCATCGGCACTACATTTTCCGGCACGCCGCGCGACGGACACGGACAGCACCAGATTTCGGCCATCCTCGCGCGTGAAGCGTACGATCTCGGCGGTGACAGCGGACGTTTTCCAGCGGCGGAGTTCGGCCAGCCGTGGACGCCGCTCAAGCTCTATCGCTTCGCGCGCTTCTCACCTGAGGCGGCGACCCTCAGCATCAATGTCGGCGAGTATAACTCAGCGCTTGGCAAGTCATACGCCGAGATCGCTGCGGAGAGCAGGTCGCAGCACAAGTCGCAGGGTTTCGGCACGCTGCGGCGAAGGGGAGTGGTGCTCGACCATCTGACGCGCGTGGATAGCCGTGTGCCCGCGCCCGCTGACGCGAAGCAGGAGAAGTCGATCTTTGATGGAATCGATGTCGGTGGCTCAGCCGGCCTGACACGCGTGGTGGTCGGCGATACCATGTCTACGGTCGTCCTCGACGCCGTCGCCGACCGGCGTGCGGTTGCGCTCGGTGATTCCGCGCTGGTGACGATGACTGTGCTCAACCGCGGCGCCGTTGCCGCTACCGTGATTGCCGCGCAGGGCACCCGGCGCGTGATTCAGCCGGACTCGAGCGTGCAGTGGAAACAATGGGAGACAGGGCGCGAGCTGACGCAACCGTGGTGGCTCGTGCGCCCAAGGAACGGAGACCTGTACGGCACGGCGGTTAGCATCATCGCAGAGGATGAGCTCGAGAAGCGTCGCTGGGCGCGGGTGAGCGTGGAGATTCCCGGGAGAAGCGGTGCGCGGGAGATTCGCGCGCCGATCGTCTACCAGTACGTCGACCTCGTGCAGGGTGATGTACAGCAGCCGCTGATAGTTGCGCCAGCCATCTCGGTGGCACTGGAGCATGCAACTGAGATGGCGCCCGCCGGCCGCGCGTTCTCTCGTCCGCTCCGCGTTACGCTCCGCTCGGCGCTTCGCGACTCCGTTCCGGTAACCGTGAAGTTGAGAGTCCCGGCTGGACTGACTGTCGATGCCGCCGAGCGGGCAATCACGCTCGGTCCAGGAGCGACGCGCGTCGTGACGTTCCGGCTGAGGGGTTCGCTTGCAAGGGGAGTGCACGAGATCGCCGCGATCGCCTCCGCGCGCGGCACTGATTTCCGCAGCGGCTACATACCCATCGAGTACGCGCACATAACGCCCCAGCGCATCTACCGCGCGTCGAGCGTGCGCGTTCACGCCGTCGATGTCGTGCTTCCCGCGAACATGAGCGTCGGGTACGTACCGGGCGTCGGCGACAACGTCGCCCCAGTTCTCGAGCAGCTTGGCGTTTCGGTGACGATGATTCAGCCCGACGACCTGCCCATCACCGACCTCGCGCGTTTTCGCGCAATCGTCGTCGGGCCACGCGCGTATC
>JACCRL010000238.1 GCA_013813605.1 Gemmatimonadaceae bacterium | reverse complement strand
CTGCGCTACGCCACGGGCCGGATGGACGGACCGACACGCCGCGCCATCGCCGTCTGCAAGAAGAAGCACGGGGTGACAGGGAGCGCGGCCGATCTCCTCGCCGCCATGAATGTCGGCTTCGGTACCGGCGACGACTCTCCGCAGGGGATGGGCGGACTCATGGGGAACAAAAAGGACTCCGACGAGACCGTCTTGATGGACAACTCGGGCACCAACTCCAAACGCGCCCGGCGCGCCCGTGTTGCGCGCGAAGCGCGGATGACCGACGACGAGAAGCACGAAGCCGACCTCGCTCGCGATGCCGCGATGCGTGAAAAGCACGACAAGATGAAAGACCACGATAAGATGAAAGATCACGACAACATGAAAGACCATGACAAGATGAAGGATCACGAAAAGATGAAGACGAAGAAGGCAAAGAAAGCCACGAAAACAGGTGACGGGTACAACCAGTAACCTCCCCTAGAGCGCGAAGGAAAACTGTCCGGAGGGGACGGGAGCCAGGTCAGGGCTCTCGTCCCCTTCGTCTTCCCGCTCCATCCGCGACCACCCGCGCACGCCGTATCTCGCGCAGAGTTTCTCGAAGAAGAGCGCGAGTCCCTTCTGGTATTTCGCCCCCGCATGCGGGCCCGACGCGTAGGTATTCCTGTACCGTTCCGCCAGATGCGGGAACTCCTGCTCGATGAATGGCAGGTACCGCTCTCGCGCCGATGACTGCAGTCGCAGCGCGCAGGCCGCGACATACGTCGCACCTGCCTCGCATACTTTTTTCACCAGTGCTTCGAGCTGCGCCGGACTGTCCGTTATCCCGGGCAGCACCGGCATGCAGTTGATACCCGCGTCGATGCCCGCCTCGCGCAGCCGCGCGAGCGCCCGCACGCGCGACTCGGGTGTCGGCGACCGCGGTTCGATCCGCCGCGCCAGCTCCCTGTCCAGCGTGATCAGCGAGAGATGGATGCGCAGCTCCGAATGCCGCGCGATCCGCGACAGCAGGTCGAGGTCCCGAGTGATGAGCGGACTCTTGGTGATGATCGACACGCTGAGCCCGGGATGGTCGGCCAGCACTTCCAGCATCCCGCGCGTTACCCTGAACCTTCGTTCGGCGGGCTGATAGGGGTCGGTCGCCGTCCCGATCACGATCGCTTCGCCGGCGAGCAGGCGAAGGTGTTTGTCGCTTCCGAACCGCAGCGTGCGGCTAAGTATTTCTGGCGCGTTTCCCTTGACGAAAATGTTGCGCTCGAAGGCGAGCCAGGGCGGAAGCTTCTCGTAGGCGGCGCCGAGGGTCTCTGTCATCCTGTCGTCGTCAGCCGCCCGCTCCATGACGTAGCGGTGCGCGTACCTGGCGTAGCAGTACGCGCACCCGAACGCGCAGCCGATGTACGGATTAATTGACCAAAAGCCCATGCCGGTGACTTCGGGTCCGTTGAGCACGGACTTCGCCGGCGACGAGTAGTAGCGTATGTCCTTCTGCTCCCCTATCACCGGGAGCTGCCGTGAATTTCGCTCGTACTCGGCACCGAACAGGCCAGGATCAGGCGCCTTTTTCCTGCCGCGGCGCGACCGAGGGGTGCTATCAGACATACCCGAATATACCCCGAACCTCGACCTGCGGCAAACCGGTTGTTGCCGCGGTTGCGCCCTCACCGTTACAAAACTGCTATTTTTTGGCGGAATGAACGGAAAGGAGCGGGGGATCTGATGGCTGAGCGATTGTCGGACATCGCCATTCAGCGTGAGCTGGGCAGTCTGCCTGGCTGGAGCAGAAGGGGAGAGGTGATCACCAAGACGTTCCAGTTCCGGAACTTCATGACCGGGATCGACTTTATCGGATCGGTTGCCAAGGCGGCGGAGGCGGCAAGCCACCACCCCGACATCGACGTTCGCTACACCAAGATTGTCCTGAGCCTGTCGACCCACGACTCTGGCGGAATCACGCAGAAAGATCTCGATCTTGCCAAGCAGATCGAGCGGCTGAGCGACCAGTAACTACAAAAGAACACGTTATCCGCTTTGAGCTAATGAGCTGACAGCGGACATCGTGTTCTGTTGTAGTTGCGGTTACCCCCTTCGGCCCCCGAGAAGCCTGAGTATGGCCATGAACATGTTGAGCAGGTCCAGGTAGATCTGCACCGCCGCGCCGACATACTCGTCCGGCCCGTAAACATTGCGCAGGCGCCACGTGTCGAAGATGAGCATGCCGCTGAACAGCAGCACCGTCACCGCGGCAAGCCATAGGCTCGCAAGCTCGTTCCTGAAAAAGAAGTTGAGCACCATCGTGCCGATGAGCACCCACAACCCGACCATCAGGAAGCTGCCCCACGCGCTGAAATCGCGCCTGCTCACGAATGCATAGGCGGTCAAAACGCCGAAGGCGCCGAGTGTAAGAATGGCCGCCTGCATGATGACGCCGGGCTGCGACCTGCCGTACACGTAAAGCATCGGCGAGATAAACACACCTTCAGCGAAGGTGAATAGAAGCACCAGCCCGATATTCATCGGGAATTCCGTTTTCATGCGCGTGGCCAGCAGTAGCGGCGCCATCACGGCGAGAAACGATATGAAGGGGTGCGCGGCTACGGCCTGCATCACGCGCGGCTGTGACAGCCCGAACGTAGCGCCGACCATCGTCACGAGCACGCTGACGAGAACGAGCGAGTAAGTGCGGCGTACCAGCGTCGCGCGCTCCTCTCCCGTCCTGACGAGAGTCCCGGTCTGGTATGAAACACCCATTTGTAATGCTCCTTTGATGGTGAAACCGTGCGGAATATATACACCGAATGGGCTCTCGAGGATTCAGCCGCCTCCGGCTATTCGCTCGAGCAGCGCGGGAAGGTCAGTGATCGTCGCCAGAAAGTGCGCCGGCTCGTACGGCTCGAGTGACTCC